>JAGNTI010000173.1 GCA_017987615.1 Sediminibacterium sp.
TGGTCTAGCCCTACAAATATTACAGCGCAAGTACACCGCCCCAACCAACCGGGCGTGAATAAGGCCTATTCATTTAAAGAAGATTGGCGCAGTTATGCCAATACACCTGGTCATGCCACGCAGTTTACTGCTGGAAATTATAAGGGACGCATTTATGTAGCAGCAAACCACTCTTCAGGTCCTCCACAAAAGAACTTCGAAGATTACAATGCGCATGGTTTTTATACCGACGACCATGGCCAAAGTTTTTCGCTTGCAAACTCAGTTTTATTACCTGGAAGTAACGAAGCCACTGCTGCTACTTTAAGTAATGGACGGCTCATTTTAAATGCACGCAATCAGGCGGGTACTGTTAAACTCAGACATATTTCTTTTAGTAATGATGGTGGCGTAAGTTGGCAAGAAAATTATTTTGATTCAAGTTTAGTTGATCCTGTAAACGAAGGATCCATTCTTGAAATAGGACATAAAAAAGGAAAGACAATACTCGCTTTTTCTAATGCTGCCGATGCAAAAAAAAGAGACAATCTAACACTTCGCATTAGTTATGACGAAGGAAAAACTTGGACGAGTAATTACACAAAAAATAAAGCCATTGTAATTGCGAAAGCGCCAGAAAATTACAAAGGAGATTACGCTGCTTATTCAGACCTTGTTGCATTAGACGCAAAACGAATTGGCGTTCTTTATGAAAAAGAAAACTACAGTAAAATTGTGTTCACCATTTGTAATTGGAAATAGAACTAGTAGCGTTTTTTAAAGCCACCACCACTGCGGTTGTCGCGACCACCTTGGCCATTACCTTGTCCGCCACCGCCAGGTCTATTGCCGCCGCCACCACCGCTGCGACCCCTGTTGTTATTGTTGTTGCGGTTGTTTCTGCCACCAAAATTTTGCTGCCAACGACCACCATTATTGCGGCCGCCGCTTCCGTAATCATCTCTTTCAAAATTTTGATTGCGGTGTTTAATATATGGCGTGTTGCTAAATTCTAATTGACCACCTGTGATGGTATCAAGTTCACTTCTAATTGCATCATCATGCACAAGTTCTTTGTGCCAGTTGCTGTAAGCAAGCTTCATGTAATAAGCGATATGATGTGCGAAGCCAGCCTTTTTTTCTGGGTCTTCTTGTTCGAGTGCTTTATTGATCACCACTTCTAAATTTTTTCCTAAGTGCGCATATTTTGGATGACGCTTTGGATACGGAAGTGGATCTGGTTTTAATTTGTACGTTTCTTTTTGTGGAATCGGATAAGGACTATCAACGTCTAATTTAAAATCACTGATAAAAAATAAGTGATCCCATAATTTATGCTTGAAATCTTCTACATTTTTTAAATGCGGATTTAAAAATCCCATTAGTTCAATAACGCCTTGTGCTTGTTGCTGACGTTTTGCTCTGTCTTCGATCGTGAGTAAATATTCAACCATCCTTTGTACGTGACGGCCATATTCTTTCATTCCTAAATAGTTTCTTCCAGTATTGTAGTCCATGTAAATCTTGGTGTAATGTAAAAAATTGTAGTCCCTACTAAACCTGTAATGGTTGTGTAATTATTACGTAGGGTAGGGCAAATGTATGAAATAGTGGCTTTAAATCATTTTTTAATCAGTGGCGAAGGCTGTTTATCTTTGGGAAATGGAACAGATTCTGCAACAAATTGAGGCCTACAAGTCTGAAATGGCTGCTTTTGAAGCTACAACCCCTGATGCGGTTGAGGCTTTTCGTATTAAGTACTTGGGAACCAAGGGTTTAGTTAAGTCGGTGTTGGGTGAAATGAAAAATGTACCCCCCGATCAGCGCAAGGAATTTGGCCAGGTTTTAAATGAATTTAAAGCTTTTGCAGAAGCCCGTTATGAGGCTTTACAGGGCGCTGCGGCTCCAGTGGGTGCTGCGGCAAGTTCAGGTATTGATTGGTCATTACCTGCAGATCCTACCGAAGTGGGCACCCGTCATCCATTAAGTATTGTGCGCGGACAAATGGTTTCTATTTTTAGAAGACTAGGTTTTGCCGTTGCAGAAGGTCCAGAAATAGAAGATGATTGGCACAATTTTGGCGCCATGAATTTACCAGAAGATCATCCTGCTAGAGACATGCAGGACACGTTTTATATTCAACAAAATCCGGACTGGTTACTACGTACACATACTAGTAGCGTTCAGGCTAGGGTGATGGAAACGCAAAAGCCACCTATCAGGGTTATTTGTCCGGGCCGTGTATACCGTAACGAAACAATTAGTGCACGTGCGCATTGTTTTTTTCATCAGGTAGAAGGTTTATACATCGATGAAAATGTAAGCTTTGCAGACCTTAAGCAAACACTTTATTTTTTCGTACAAGAAATGTTTGGCAAAGACGTGAAAGTGCGTTTTAGACCTAGTTATTTCCCTTTCACAGAGCCTAGTGCAGAGATGGATATCAGTTGTCAAATTTGTAGCGGCAAAGGATGTAACATTTGTAAGCACACGGGTTGGGTAGAAATATTAGGTAGTGGCATGGTGCATCCAAAAGTGCTAGAAAATTTTGGCATCGACTCTACAAAGTATACTGGCTTTGCGTTTGGTATGGGTGTAGAAAGAATCACGCAGTTAAAATACCAGGTTAACGATTTAAGATTGTATTCTCAAAACGACATGCGTTTTCTGAAACAATTTACTGGCGCCTTATAAAAAAATATGCTGCATAACACCAAGGGGATTGTGTTACGTGTTACTAAATACGGGGACACAAGTATCATCACATCTGTTTATACCGAGCTTTTTGGTTTGCAACAATATATTGTTAAAGGGGTAAGAACGTCTAGTAAAAAAGGCGCTACTAAAAGTGTTTTTTATCAGCCCGCTGCCATTCTAGAATTAGAAGCCTATCATAGTCCTTTAAAAGCGATGCAAATTTTAAAGGATGCAAATTGGAGTTATGTATATCAAGAGGTTTATTCCAATGTCGTCCGAAACGCTGTGGCTACCTATATTGTAGAAATTTTGCAACAAATTTTACAGCCAGAACCTCACCCCGAATTATTTTATTTGATTGAAGACACCCTAAAGCAATTAGACAAAGGCGGGCCGGTACTGGTGAGTAATTTGCCTATTTATTTTTTGATTCATTTAAGTGAAACCCTGGGTTTTGGGCTGCAAGGAAGTTACAGTTCGGAAACCCCTTTTTTAGACGTTAAAGAAGGACAATTTGTGAGCGAAAAACCGGCACACCCTTATTTTTTGGAAGGGGTAGAAGCGCAAACGGCGTCTAATTTTATGACCCTTCAGTTTTATAATAATTTAGAAACGATTGAGTTAAACGGTGCCCACCGAAAAAAGATACTTGAACTGTTTCAGCTCTCTTTAAGTTGGCACTACAAAAAGTTTAATGAAATAAAATCTTTACCTATCTTACAAGCCGTCTT
>JAGNTI010000174.1 GCA_017987615.1 Sediminibacterium sp.
AATACCTGGGATGAGTTTGTTCAACTACTAGATACTAAAACAGGATTTATTAGTGCGCATTGGGACGGAACTCCAGAAACGGAAGAAAAAATTAAAGAACAAACCAAGGCTACTATTAGATGTATTCCTTTAGATAATAAGCAGGAAGCGGGCACTTGTATTTTATCGGGCAACCCTTCTACACAGCGCGTTTTATTTGCGAGGGCTTATTAATCTATGAAGAAGCAAAAAGAGTACCATCCATCCATGCAGCCCTACCTAGATGGGCAGGTGATATTATTTGATAAGCCACTAAAATGGACATCTTTTGATATCATTAAAAAAGTGCGTTACCAAACGCGCATTGCAAAAGTGGGTCATGCCGGAACCCTAGATCCTTTAGCTACAGGACTTCTTATTGTTTGCACGGGAAAATTTACCAAGCAAATCAATGATTATATGGGTATGGAAAAAGAGTACACCGGTACCATTACACTCGGTGCTACAACGCCTACTTTTGATTTAGAAAGTGAACCCACTAACATTACTTCTTTAGAAAATATTACGGAACAGAAAGTGTTGGATGCCACTGCTGCATTTACCGGCGCTATCATGCAAATGCCACCAATGCACTCTGCAATTAAAAAGGATGGACAGCGCTTATATTATGCAGCGCGAAGTGGGGAGGTAGTAGAAATAGATCCAAGACCTGTTACGATTTACGAATTTGAAATTACAAATATTGAATTACCGATTGTGCATTTTAGGGTGCGCTGTAGTACGGGAACTTATATTAGAAGCTTGGCCAACGATTTTGGTGCAGCCCTTGGTGTAGGTGGATATTTAAGTAGTTTGAGAAGAACCAAAATTGGATCTTTTTCTGTAGAAGATGCCATGCAAATTACTGCTTTTGAACAGCATATTGCTACACTAAAAGGGCAGACCAATACCGAACTGTAAAGCCAGATTGTTTACTTTTAATCCGGAACTGCGCGTTTCAGTTATTGCAAAATTTTTAATGCTCATCCATCCATTGTTTTGCTGACGAGCAGGGTCTTTAACGCGGTACGCTAAATCAAAGCGTAATAAAAAATACGAAAAGTCAAACCTTAGTCCTGTGCCTAATCCAATGGCTAGGTCTCTCCCAAAATTTTTAAAAGTAAAATGTGCATCAGGCTCTGTTGCATTTTTTTTCACGTTCCAAATATTTCCGATATCAGCAAATACGGCGCCACCAATTTTAACAGATGAAAAATCGGCTACTGTAAAACGGTATTCAATATTTGTTTCGAGTTGCATGTCACCAAAACGGTCTCTATACGTAGAGTTTACAGTGTCACTAAACACCGAGCTTCCAAGTCCTAATTGTCTTAAGCCCCAGGCGCGCATGCTATAGGGTCCACCCGCAATAAATTGTTTAAAAAACGGTAAACTTTTGCCAATAACAGGATCCGAACCATAGTTGTAACCAAAGCCAGCAAAGGCACGGTAAGCTAGTTCAGATTTAGGATATCTATTTAATTGACGGTATTCGGTTTCTGTTTTAATGTAGCGGTATACATTGTTTTTAATGCCCGGAAAAAGTTCAAAAATGCCACCTGCTTCTTCGGCACTAATCCGTAAAAAGTGGCTTCTATTTTTGTGCTTGACACTATTAACGGTTCTAATAAAAGAAAAACTCTGGCTAAAAATATTTCCTTCATTAAAAGAGGCTTGCAAAAAAGGATTGTTTTTGATAAGGCTATCAAGTCCTGCAAGTCTACTGATACCATAGAGTTCAAGATTGAGTGGTTTGTAAAGCCAGATATTATCGCCGTTCTTTTTTTGTTGGTGCCACTCATAACCAATACTTGTTACTAAAGATTTTAATTGATAGTAATCTTTTCTATCAACATAAGAACCATTGATAGAAATAAGCGTGCGCCCATTATCTAATGCTTTTATTTTTTTCCAATTTTTAAACGGCTGCATGATATGCGGAATGGCATACGTGTGTCCTGCATTGATTAAAAATGTTTGTACAATATTATTATTGGTGGCGCCAATTAAATTTAATTCTACACCGGTTCTAAAACTTGTTACCGATTGAATGGCCTGCTTCCAAACATTGCGGTTGGTATAATTTAAATTGGTAGAAATCCCTAGGGTATTACCCGTTACAATATCTGCAGAGTTGCGGCTACCTTCTAAATCGATAGAAGCACTTTGCTTGATGGCAGGCACTAAAAACAAATGAATATCAAGGCTATCTTTTGCCGTTTTTAAGATGCGTGCATCTACTTGTTGCCAAGCGCCAATTTGTCCTAGCGTATTGAGTGTTTTGTAATAGAGTCCTTCGTTGTAAAGGGTTCCAGGGTTTAAATAGTTGTGTTGTACAAGTGGTTTGCTGCTAAATTTTCCCGTTTTATTGTGGAAAATCGCATCCTTGTAAAAATAATTTGATAAAAATTTATTGCCAATTAAAGTGTCTGTCGATTCGTAAATACTTGCCTCTGGATAAAAATGAACGGCTCTAATGGTAAAGGGTGTTGTTTGAACCGAGTCTAATGCATTTTTATTTTTAATGATAATATCCCAGTTGATATTTGATTGCTGTTTGGCCTGAATGCTGTCAATTCTATTAATTTGCTCAAAAGGATTGGTAACAATTGCTAGCAATTTAGTATCTACCGTATCCACTTCTGCAACCAATATTTCTTTGTTGAAACCATAGTAACCATTGTTTCTGTAAAGGTTTGTCAAACGGTCCAAATCTTGACTGATGGCTTCTTTGGTATACACACTGCCTTTTACAAGACGGCTTTCTTTATTATTTTGATGGGTAAGTGTTTGTAAGCTGCTATCCTCAATGGCGTAGCCCACTTTATTGACAATTGTTTTGCTGCCAGGTGTTATGCGGAGTACAATATGTGTTTGCAACTGATCGCCAACGGTGTCTACTCTTACAGAATCTGAAAAGGATGCTCTATAAAAACCTCTTGTTTGTAAAAAGGCATTCATGAAACTAATAGAGCGCTGTAAATTGATGGGTTCAAATACTGCAGGCTGCTTCATTTTATAGAAAAAGCCAAATTTTTGTATACTTCTGATACGAATACTGTCGTCCCAGTAATTATCTAGTTCGGTAGTTAATTGTTTTTTCTCATCTTTGGACCCTGTACCGGCAATGTCAATTTTATTGTTGTAAACAAAAGCCTTGTTAAGGGGGTAGTTGACAACGGTGGTTCGGCGCTGTTCGGAACAACTAACTAGCAAACTAATCACTACCATAGTGACAAGGGTGCTGGTTAAATGATTAAAATTGCTTACTAAACGCATAACGATGGTAACGAAGTCTGAGCTCAAATATATCCAATCTTTGTCCGACAAAAAAGTTAGACTTGAAACCGGTTGTTTTATAGCCGAAGGCGTAAAGCTGGTTAA
>JAGNTI010000175.1 GCA_017987615.1 Sediminibacterium sp.
CTAAATATGAATTTGGTAAAATTGGTGACACCATCTATTTGATGGATGAAGTACATACGCCAGATTCGTCACGATATTTTTACGCAGAAGGCTTTGAAGAAAGACAAGCTTCTGGTGAAAAACAAAAACAACTCAGTAAAGAGTTTGTACGCGAGTGGTTGATTGAAAATAATTTTATGGGCAAAGAAGGACAAACCGTTCCTGAAATGACAGACGAATGGATTGACACCATTAGCAAACGTTACATCGAACTTTTTGAAAAAGTTACGGGCAAAACCTTTGTGCCAACAACGTTTACAGAAGATCAAATCATGACAGCCGTGCTTGCTTCCTTTGCAAAATTCTGTACCGATTAAATTTAGATATTAGTTTTCAGGTTCATTAAGTCTTGGACGGAGCCTTTTGCTCTTATTAAAAATATGTTGTCCATTTCGTATGCCCTTGCGTAATTCTTTTTGACGTTCAAGGGGTAAATGAATAGTGTCTTGACAACCTTTGCTACAACATCCTTCAAAAGTTGTAGCACAACTAGCACATTGAATAAAGAGTAAGTGACATCCGTCATTCAGGCAATTGGTATGCGTATCGGCAGGTTTTCCGCACTGGTGACAATTTGCAATAATATCTTCCGTAATCCTTTCTCCTAGCCTATTGTCAAATACAAAGTTTTTTCCAATAAATTTTTTTTCGATACCCGCCTGATCTGCTTGATGCGCATAATTAATGATGCCGCCTTCTACATGAAATACATTTTTAAATCCCTGGTGTAACATATAAGCACTGGCCTTTTCGCATCTGATGCCACCGGTGCAATACATGATAATATTTTTTTCTTCATTGCCCTTCATCATGTCGGCTGCCATAGGCAGTTGTTCTCTAAAGGTATCAGAAGGGATTTCAATAGCGCCTTTAAAATGCCCTACTTCATACTCATAATGATTACGCATATCAATGACTATGGTGTCTGGTTTTTGAAGCAGCTCATTCATTTGCACAGCGTTCACATACTTACCTTTATTTTCCATAGAAAATGTTGGGTCTGTAATTCCATCTGCTACAATTTTTTCTCGCACTTTAATTTTAAGTACCCAAAAACTTTTGCCGTCATCATCAACAGCAATATTTAATCGAAGCCCCTGTAAATGTTCAATTGAGTATAGATGTTCTTTACACTTTTCGAAATTAAAATCAGGAACACTTATTTGCGCATTGATCCCTTCTTTGGCCACATAAATTCTACCAAATACTTGTAAAGGAAATAAAGCTTTGTATAAATCGTCCCTAAATACGGCCGGATTTTGTACCGGGAAGTATGCGTAAAAACTAATAGTGATGCGGTGAAAAGTTTCCGCCATCATGAGCGCCTTTAACTCCTCGTTAGAGACGCGGTTGTGTAGAACTGCCATATGTATACTTTTTTAGACATGCAAGAAAGCTTTTACACTTTACATCCATGTTCCATTAATAATAGAACCACTTGCAGGGTGGTCAAAATAGTACAGCAAAAATAAACAAATTATTTAAATACAATCGGAACAGTTATTCGAACACCCGTTCTTACGGGCTCCCCTTTTTGAAAGCCATTCACAAGGTCTACACGCAGCACTTTAAATATGTTTTCGATACCTACAATAGATTCGGTATAATCAACCATATTGTTTACGTGTAAATAGCTGACCCCTCCTACTAAAAACCAATTGAGCTTTCGAAAGCCTGGGATTTTATTGGTAATAAGTCCGTTTAAGTGATACTCGGCAAAAACCGTTGTGTAAAAATTAGATTGGTTGCTAAACTGATAATATGGAAGCAACTGGAAGCCCTTTAAATGTTCGATTGAAATGTAAGCTTGGTTACCAAAATAATGTTGCAAATCGGGGGCATATAACTTGTTGGCATTTATAAAACCGCCAGCAGTTGCCCTGTATTGAAAACTACCTCCCAGTCCAAGTGGTAAATTATCAGCAACATTAAGTGACCATTTTGCATAATCGACATCACTACCAAATAAGTTTGGAATGGCTTTTTTATACGTTAGTGTAAAAGTTGGGGCTTTGGAACCAATCCCAATTTTACGATCTGGAAGCTCAATATATTTACCGCCAGGCTGCCAGGTTAATACACCCGTAAATATGGATGCTTGATGCGCCTCAAAATTTGTAGTTGAAGCAGGCGCTGGTGTATTGGGCGTATAACTCCTGTTGATATGATCCACAAAAACAACTGGCTTGTTTAAATTAGATACGGCCAACCTGTCTTGAAATTGAATATTAGCTCTAAAATTTAATCCACCTCCCAGCCCTACCCCATACCCTACATTAAAAAATCTAGCTTCATATAATTTTAAAAAGTTGCGTTCAAATAAAATAGTTTGAATGGTATTTTGCGTCTCTGGTATGGCGATATCATTATTAAACTGAAATAGTTTTCTTCCAAAACCAACGCCTATATTATTGAAATATTTTTTTCCAAAATTATAACGAACAGTAGCCGAAGGTTGTAACCTGGTGTTGTTAAATCCATAACGTATCAAAGGCTCGATAGATAAGCTATTACGCCCTTCATAACGCTTTGTCCAACGTGGCGAAAAAGTAGCGTTATACCCTTCGACGGTATTATAATTTACGGAGCCAAGAAGCGCGTCAAACTGAATGCGCGTTTTTTTACTTTGCTTATTAATGGTTTGACCCGTTAATAAAAAACCGGTGATGCTAAATTTATTGCGCACCCTGTCTACCGAATCTAGGTATTTAGGGTCTTGCCTGATTTTTTCTAGACTGTCTTTTTTAGCATAATCTTTAACTTCCTCAACTGCCAGCGGCACAGGTCGAATGCTATCCCAGTAGGCAGTACTTTTTTTATTAGAACTATCGAGGTATTTTAAATAGGTGTTCCCAAAAAACTTTTTGCCATAGCTAGGCGCTAAATTAAACTGATCATATACTTGTACAAAGCTTCCAGAAAAAGCAAATCCAAAAAATTTACCACGCGGATATATGACTTGATTTTTAATAACCCAACCTTGTTTTGTTGGCACATACAACTGCTCAATTAAAAGCGTATCGAGTAGCTGCAGCTGCTGTTCTTTTAATAAATTCAGCTGCACACTATGAATACGCCAATCATTTTCAATGATATTAATGATGCCTGAAAACAGTGGCTCGTACTTTCTTTTAGGCAGCACACGTATCCTACTTATTTCGATACCGTTTTCGTAAAAAGTTCCTTCAAATTTATAATTGTAAAATGCAAGGGCGCCGTCTGCAATGGGTGAAACAAAACCGCGTGGATTGAGCCCATTACCAAGTGCAATATTGTTTTGATAAAAAGAAATGATTTGAGGATTACTGAGTCCAAAGCCACCACTTCGTCCACTCACTTTAGAGGATTTAACCT
>JAGNTI010000037.1 GCA_017987615.1 Sediminibacterium sp.
GATGCATCAAATTTAGCTGATGGGTTGGTAATTAATTCTACACGATCAATGATATCTGAAGGAATTTGATCTAGTGTTAGGGTAGTAGGTCTGCCATCTACAAAAATAGTAGGCGCCGCGTTTCTTAAGGTAACGTTACCATCAATATCTACATTTACAGAAGGAATATTTTTCATGATTTCTGTTGCAGACTGTCCAGTGCTCACTAAGTTTTTATCGACGTTAAAAATTTTACGGTCGATACCCATTTCAAATTGCGGCTTGCTAGACGAAGTAACAGTTACGTTACCAAGGTCTGTAGCATCGGCAGTGATTTTGATATTTCCTAAATCTTTATCTGCCATACCCATCATTTGCTGCATATTTGGAGCTGCTCCTGGTTGAGGCATTTTAATACCAAAGCTGATGGTTTGGTCGAAGGTTTTAAAACCTAGGCCAGAAACCTTTAGTTTAAAGTTGCCAAATAAAGAGAGGTTTTCGAAGCTAAAATCGCCATTTGCTTTGGTGATTTGTGTGCTCAACACTACTTCTTTCATTTTTTTAGTTACGGTATCAAACTTATTGCCCGTCAATTGAACCGTCATGGCATCGAGGGCCTTATTGGTTTTGCTGTCTACAATTTTACCGTAAAAATGTCCAATATTAGTTTGGGCACCAGTAGGCATGCCGCCTGTTCTAGCGCCAGGATATTGCGCTTGAAGGCTATTTAAGCAGAATCCAACGAATAATGTAATTATTACTATTATTTTACGCATCTTATTTATTTATAATTATTTATGCAAAGGTCCATCAATTAATTGAATCCAATAAATCCAATGGACAAGCGGTAATATGACAATTTTTTGAGGGTAAAGTTTTGAAAATGGCTAAAAACGGCAGTTTTTTATCGGTAAACGGCAAAATAATGGAGATTATCCGCCAATCCAGGTTATAAACACCTGAACAATGCCTATTAAAAAGCCCAATACGGCACCAATAACTTCAATAAACCTAAATTCTTTGGACATGATGGCCTGTAATATCTCTTCTAGCTTATCGGAGCTAAAATTGCTTACTTTTTCCGTTACAATGGCTTCTAAATCAAGTTCATCCTTGAGTTTTCCCATATAACTGGTCATGAGTACTGGAAATAGGCTTTCCAACTCCTTCATGAACACAGATTTAAGCTGTTCAATGGTTTTGTCGCCAATAAACATGCTAATAATGGGCATTTCTGAAGCCAATTTGTTGCGTAAAAAGTTATCTATATGGGTTTCTACGATGGGCATTACCTGTTTAAGGTTGTTTCCATCGGTGATTTTTGCCTCAATATCTTTAAAGGAAAGCAGCTCTTCACTTACTAGTTTGCCTAGTTTTTGGGCAAATTGATGTTGTCTTTTTGGAAAAATTCCCTGAAAAGTGAGTCCTAAAACCTTAACGGGAAGTCTTGGATGAAACAACATTTTGATAGCGATCCAATTGGTAAACCAGCCTATAAATGCTGATATCAAAGGGATTGAAAGGATAAGAGGCGACATAGTGTTATTAATTTAAAAAACCTATAAGTAGATACTTATAGGTTTTAAAATATGATGGGAGAACGATGGGTCTCGAACCCACGGCCTTCAGTGCCACAAACTGACGCTCTAACCTACTGAGCTACGCTCTCCGTTTAAGGGAGTGCAAAAATAAGGTAATTGCGCATTTTACAAAATCTCATTTTGAACTTTCTTGATTGCCGCTTATCAAAACCTTTGTTAATTTGGCTAAAATGCTGTTTTTTGATGCTTCTTTTCAGTTATTTTTGAAACTTACCATATTTCCAACATGGAAAAATTTAAAGCTTTTATGAAGACTAAGAAGGGGATACTATTGGGGGGCATTGTATTATTTGGTGCCATTTTTTTTGCATTTAAGGTAAGTAACGTTTCGCCTGAACTTCAGCCAACGCAACGTCAAAAATTATTGGCAACCGTTGGTGCTTTATTGGAAGCGCAACATTACAGTCCAAAAGCAATAGATGACGCTTTTTCAAAAAAGGTGTTTACAGCGTACTTAAAAGCATTGGATCCTGAAAAAACCTTGTTTTTACAATCTGATGTAAATGGGTTTAAAAAATTTGAAACAAGTTTAGATGATGAGATAAAAGGAGCACCCATTGCTTTTGTTCCTGCCGTGAGTGCGGTTTACACAAAGCGTTTGCAAGAAACAATTCTTTTATACAAAGAAATTTTAAAATCACCTTTTGATTTTAATGTAAATGATTCGGTGCTTTTAGAAAATGAAAAGCAAGATTTTGCAAATACAGCCGCTGCCAGAAAAGAGCGTTGGAGAAAACAATTGACTTATGCAGCACTTGAACGCTATGCAGATTATTTGGATCAAAGAGAAAAAAATAAAGGCAAAAAAGATTATGTAGCCAAGCCAGATTCTACGCTTGAAAGAATGGCTAGAGAACAGGTATTAAAAGCAACCAATAAACGCTTTGATCGAATTCAAAAAACGTTTAATGAAGACCAGCGATTTAACGCCTTTATTAATGCTATTACGGGTCTTATGGATCCACACACCGATTATTTTCCGCCCATCGAAAAACGTGCTTTTGATGAAGGTATGAGTGGTCGCTTTTATGGTATTGGTGCACAGTTAGGCGAAGATGAAAACGGTATTAAAATTGCATCTGTACAACCCGGCGGTGCTGCATGGAAGTCTAGAGAAATTGATGCCAATGATGTGATATTAAAAGTTGCACAAGGAGCTGCCGAACCTGTTGATGTGGCTGGTTATGCCACAGAAGATGCGGTGAAATTAATTAGAGGAAATAAAGGGACAGAAGTTCGCTTAACGATTAAAAAAACGACTGGAACCGTAAAAGTGGTAACACTTATCAGAGAAGAAATTGTACTTGATGAAACCTTTGCAAGAAGTGCCATTGTTACGGAAGGGACTGATAAAATTGGATACATATATTTACCTGAATTTTATGCCGATTATGAAAGAGAAGACGGCAATCGTTGCTCTGAAGATATTGCAAAAGAAATCGTGAAATTTAAAGCCGAAAACGTAAAAGGAATTGTAATTGATTTGCGTAATAATGGAGGCGGTTCTTTATATGAAGTGATTCAAATGGTTGGACTTTTTATTAACCAAGGACCTGTAGTTCAGGTTAGAGATAGAGATGGCAAGTCTAATATTTTAAGTGATCGTCAATCTGGCACATTATACGATGGTCCTTTGGCTGTTATGGTGAATGAATTTAGCGCTTCTGCAAGTGAAATTTTTGCAGGCGCCATTCAGGATTATAAGAGAGGCGTTGTAATTGGAAGTACTTCTACATATGGTAAAGGAACCGTTCAGCGCACAGTTCCTTTTGGCAACCCTATCGATCAGTTCAGTGGACGTACCGACATGGGTGCTGTAAAGCTCACTTTTCAAATGTTTTACCGCGTTAACGGGGCTTCTACGCAACTTCGTGGTGTAGAATCTGATATTGTTTTACCTGATAGTTATGAGTATTTAAAAATCAGAGAAAAAGACAATGAGTCTGCTCTTCCTTTTCATAAAATTGCAACCGCACCTTATTTTTTATGGAGCCAAAGTGCGGTGTATGAGTCTGCTATTGCAGCAGAAAAAGAAAGGGTAGAAAAAGACGCTAATTTTATGACGTTAAAAAATAATCTTGCTTGGATATCGCGCAATTCTGAAGGATATGCGCCTTTAAGCCTAGCTAATTATCAGACACTACAAACAAAAATCAAAAAAGTAGTAGAGCAAAATACTGCGCTTTTGAAAGTTACAAAGCCTTTATCTGTTAAGCCTGTTGCTGTCGATGCTGATAAGTTTTATAACAATCCTGATAAAAATAAAGGAGAACGCTATAAAGCTTGGCTTACTGCTGTAGCATCCGACATGCCAATTAGTGAGACTGTTAAAGTGATGAATAAAATGATACTAGCTAAATCTAGTTTTGTTTTTAAATAAACGCCCCCTTTTTTTATATTTCTAAGTTTGAATTTTAGTATGGAGCAACAGAAGAAATGGTATGCACTGTATACCAAGCCAAGGTGGGAGAAAAAAATTGATGCGCAACTTAAGAAAAAAGGTGTGGAGTGCTGGTGCCCACTACAAAAATTAGAAAAGCAGTGGAGCGATCGAAAAAAAATTATTGAAGAACCTCTTTTTAGGTCCTATGTATTTGTACATATAGATCAAACGGAAGCGGCTAAAGTTAAAATGACGGATGGTGTTTTAAATTTCGTTTTTTATTTAGGCAAGCCAGCTATTATCAGAGAAGAGGAAATTGATATGATCAAAAAATACCTCGGCGAAAAAGAAGCAACACTTCAATTAATTTCTGACGAAGGATTTAGAGAGGATACCAAAATCCGAATCAATTACGGAGTGTTTATGGACCGGGAGGGTGTTGTTACGTATAGCGATAAAAAGAAAGTGTATGTTCGATTGCAAAGCCTCGGACAAGTTATGGTGGTAGAATTCCCGCATTCGCACGTAAGCCTTGTGTAGTATAGGTTTTAGCGCATTTCCCAATCAATAATTTGATTGGCCCATTCGGTTCTGTAAGGAGTGGTAATTCTGATATAATTATCTGTGTATCCTTCCATCATTCCATTTTTATTAAAGTCTTCAAATAGTACTTTTCTAGAGTTCCCAACGTGCTGAGTTGTAAAATATTGAAGCTTCATAAAGGATAAGTTACGAAGTGTTTTGTTGCGTTCATTTCTGGTAGCAATAGGCACTACAGGCTTTATTTCTAGTGCTTTGGTATTGTCCCTTTCTGAATACGTAAACACGTGTAAGTAGCTAATATCTAAATCGTGTAAAAAGTCAAAGGTTTCTTTAAAGTGCGTATCAGTTTCGCCTGGAAATCCAACAATCACATCAACGCCAATAGCGCAGTGTGGAATCATTTTTTTAATTAGCGCAACTCTTTCTTGGTACAATTCTTTTTTGTAACGCCTGCGCATCAGGCCTAATATTTCGGCACTACCACTTTGAAGAGGTATATGAAAATGCGGCATGAACTTTTTACTCTTCGCAACAAATTCTATAATTTCTGGCGTGAGTAAATTGGGTTCAATAGAAGATATCCTAAAACGTTCTATGCCTTCTACGTTATCAAGAGCTTGAATCAGATCAAAAAAGGTTTCGGTATGTTTTTCTCCATTCGGGCCTTTACCAAAATCACCTAAATTAACGCCCGTTAAAACAATTTCTTTGGCACCACTAGCTGCCACTGTTTTAGCCTGCTCCACCACATTGGCAACTACATCACTTCTACTTTTACCTCTGGCCATTGGAATGGTACAAAAAGAACAGTTATAATCGCAGCCATCCTGTACTTTTAAAAAGCAGCGAGTTCTATCATTTTGAGAAAAAGAAGCCGTAAAACCTGTAACATCTTCGATGTCGCAACTACATATGGTAGTGGGGTTTCCTTTGGATAAAGTGCTGATATGGGCCGCTATGTTAAACTTTTCGGCAGCGCCTAAAACAAGGTCTACACCAGGGATTTCTGCTATTTGAGCTGGTTTTAACTGCGCGTAACAGCCTGTAATTACTACAAAACTTTCGGGGGCTCTTTTTTGAATGCGGCGTACAATTTGCCTACATTCCTTGTCTGCATTGTCTGTTACAGAACAGGTATTGATAACGTACACGTCGGCGAGGTCGTCAAACTCTTTTTTATCAAAGCCTTCCTGTTCTAGCATTCTAGAAAGGGTAGAGGTTTCTGAAAAGTTAAGTTTGCAGCCCAGTGTATGAAAGGCAACGGTTCTATTTTGACTCATGAGCCCACAAAGATAAGCAGGAACAAGGATTTTTTGACCCTTAATAGTATCTTAAAATACGAAATAATGGCCTTTTGGCTTTACATTTTACGATTAAAAAGTTATGTTTGTCTGTCTTTTAAAACGAAGAATTATGCTTTTTACCAGAATTAATAATTTGATTGGTTGGGTTGTGTTTTTGATTGCTGCCACCGTGTACATTTTAACGGCAGAAGCAGGGGGTAGTTTATGGGATTGTGGCGAGTTTGTTAGTAGTTGTTTTAAGGTGCAAATTCCGCATCCGCCGGGAGCGCCTTTATTTGTGATTATTGGTCGTGTATTTATTGTACTCTTTGGAGACAATCCATTAACAGCAGCAAAGGCTGTTAATATCATGAGCGCACTAGCTAGTGCTTTTACTATTTTATTTTTATTTTGGACTATTACCCATTTTGCACGCAAAATTATGGGTCTCAAAACTTCTGAAACGCTAACAACAAGTCAAATGATTAGTGTGATGGGAGCGGGTGTTGTAGGTGCACTTGCCTATACATTTAGTGATTCATTTTGGTATAGCGCTGTTGAAGGTGAAGTATATGCATTGTCTTCTTTTTTTACTGCGATTGTTTTTTGGGCTATTTTAAAATGGGAAAATCATGCTGATGAAGCGGATGCAGATAAGTGGATTGTGTTTATATTTTTTATGATGGGCCTTTCTATTGGTGTTCACTTATTAAACCTATTAACAATTCCTGCCATTGTAATGGTCTATTATTTCCGCAAACAAGATAGCTTCAACTATGCCGTTATTCGCAAATGGTTTGTGCGAATTATTGGGGTAGGTGGCGTACTTGCATTTATTGGTGGACTTGTTGTAGCAAATGCCGAAGTTAATCCTGAGCGTGGTGTTGAAATGGATAGCACACTTGGTGGGCTCATGTTGCTTGGTACTATTGCTGGCATTGGTTTACTCTATTACCTCGAATCTTTAACTAAAGGCAATAAAAAAACATACGCAGGTATTTATATATTTTTTGTAATTGCTTGTGCTATTACAGGTATTGTTCAGGTGGGTGTTATTCAATACACCGTAAAATTTGCTGGTGCTTTTGACCGCATTTTTGTCAATAATTTTGGGTTACCATTTTTTACGGGCTTTGCCACATTCTTTATTTTAATTGCTGGCCTTATCTGGTACGGATTAAAAGTGGCTGCAGCGAAAGGATGGTCAATGCTTAGACTTGGGATTTGGTGTTTAACCTTTATGTTAATTGGTTATAGTAGTTATGTAACTACCATGATTCGAAGCAGTGCAAATCCATCTGTTGATATGTACAATGTTGATAATCCTATTAGCCTCGTTGGTTATTTAGGTCGTGAACAGTATGGTGATTTCCCTTTATTATATGGTCAGAAATTTAATGCAAGACCTATTGATGTGAAAAACACAGGTATGCGTTATCAAAAATCTACAGACAAATACATAGAGCTAGGTGAAGACCGTAAATATGTTTTTGCTGCGGACGATAAAATGGTTTTCCCACGTGTTTGGGATTTAAGCAATGATCAAAATCACGCAGATTACTATGCTTATTTCTTAGGCATCAATAGACTTCAAGATGGCACTTATGAGCGCTCTCCCAATCAAGTCGATAATATTAAATACTTTTTTGGGTATCAATTAAACTGGATGTATTTCAGGTATTTCATGTGGAACTTTGCAGGTAAGCAAAACGACAACCAAGGTTTGTTTGCAGGTAATGTAAGAGATGGTAACTGGATTACAGGGATTACGCCAATCGATAACATGATATATGGCGACCAGTCTGCAATGCCGGATAGTTTAAAAAATAATAAGGCGCACAATACACTTTTTGCACTTCCTTTTATTTTAGGACTACTTGGTATGTACTTTCATTACAAGCAAAAGAAATCAGATTTTGGCATTAACTTTTTAATGTTCTTCTTTACAGGTTTTGCGATTGTGCTTTATTTAAATCAGGCAGGGTATCAGCCTCGTGAGCGTGACTACGCTTATGTTGGAAGTTTTTACGCCTTTGCTGTTTGGATTGGTTTAGGTGTTTTAATGGTTAAAGAATTATTAAGCAAATCAATCAATCAAACTACCGCCGCTGGTTTAGCAACACTTGTTTGCATATTAGCAGTACCTGCTTTAATGGCTAGTCAGGAGTGGGATGATCATGATAGAAGCAACAAGGTAATTGCAAGAGATTTAGCTAAAGATTATTTAGAAAGTTGTGCGCCTAACGCTATTTTATTTACGTTTGGCGACAACGATACCTATCCACTTTGGTATGCGCAAGAAGTAGAAGGTATTAGAAAAGATATTCGTGTTATTAACTATAGTTTACTTGGGATCGATTGGTATATCAATCAGCTCCGTTATAAAGTAAATGAAAGCCCAGCTATTGATGTTATCTGGTCAGCAGATCAAATTGAAGGTAGTAAGCGAGATTATATCGAGTACAGACCAGATGCATCTATGCCAGATGATAAGTTTTATAACTTATATGACGTTATGAAAAATTACGTGGGCAAAGACAATCCAGACAATGATTACAGCTTCCCTGTAAAAAATGTAACTGTTCCTGTTGATGTAGCTGCTGCAATTAAAAACGGCACTGTTAATGCAACAGATAGTGCGGTTTCTTCCCTAGATTTTTCTTTACCTCGTAATGCCCTCATGAAAAATGAATTAGCGGTATTAAATATCATTGCTGCTAATAATTGGAAGCGTCCTATTTACTTTACCAATGCTGGTGCAGAACTAGGTTTTGATCAGTACTTACGTAGAGATGGACTAAGCTACCGTTTGGCACCTGTTAAAAACAGTAAGGTAAACACAGATTGGATGCTTGATAAGCTAACCAACAAATTTGCATTTGGTAATGCAGATAAAGCAGGTGTTTATTTTGATGAAGAAAATAGAAGACACTTAGGTGGTATAAGATCTGCGTATGCAGAATTGGCGATTGATTTGTCTTCAAAAAATAGAAAAGAAGAGGCTAAGGCGGTACTTAATAAAGTAGACAAAATGATGCATGAAAGCAATTTTGGATACGGGTTAACGAGCAGAGGTAATTTACACAATCGTAATTCTCTCTTATTTTTAGAAGCTTGTTATTTAGCAGGAGACCAGGCGCTCATTCAAAAAGTAAGTGCGGCTGTTAAAAAAGATTTGCAGCAACAAGTAAATTACTACAATACACTTTCTGGATTAAAAGCCGATAATATGGCACAGGAAAAGCAAACAGCAGAAACATACTTACAAGCACTGGGTCAAATGCAATCGATGTACAACCCATCTGTTGAGATTCCTGGAAAAGTAATGACTAAGGAGGCTAGTAAATAAGATTAAATCATTTCCTTTAAATGGGCAACCACAACATCAATTTCATTTTTGGTGTTGTGTTTGCTAAAGGAAAATCTTACCGTTGTAATGTCCGGATTATTATTGATAGCTCTAATAACATGAGAGCCGGCATTTGCGCCACTGCTGCAAGCACTTCCGCCACTCGCGCAAATGTGATGAATATCTAAATTAAAAAGTAGCATTTCACTTTTGCTGGAGGCCGGAAAATTAACGCTTAAAACGGTATACAACGATTTTCCAAGTGGATCTCCATTAAAGGTAACTCCAGTAATATCTTGCTGAAGCTTGTCCATCATATACTGCTTAAGTTCACCAATATAAGCACTGTCTTTTTCAAATTGTTCTGTGGCAATTTCTAGCGCTTTTGCAAAGCCAACAATACCGTATAAATTTTCTGTACCTGCGCGCATATTACGCTCCTGTGCGCCTCCATGTACAAACGGCTTTATTTTAATGGATTCGTGGATATATAAAATACCCGCACCTTTTGGCCCATGAAATTTATGTCCCGCACCTGTAATAAAATGGACAGGTGTATTTTTTAAATCAAAAGGAAAGTGACCTACCGTTTGAACCGTGTCACTGTGAAAAATGGCATTGTATTGATTGCACAAGTTGCCTATTTCATGTAAATCAATCATGTTGCCAATTTCATTGTTGGCGTGCATGAGTGTTACCAAACATTTATCGGCACTATTTTGTAACAGCGTTTCTAAATCAGAAATATCTATATGTCCATTTGGTAAAAGCTTGACATAACTTAGTTTGGCAGCTCCAATTTTATTCAAATGTTCAACCGTATGACTGGTTGCATGGTGTTCTATAGGGGAAGATATAATATGCTTACAACCTAAATCATTAACAGCCGCATGAATTGCGGTATTACTGCTTTCGGTACCACCACTGGTGAAAAATATTTCAGAAGGTCGGGTGTTTAGTAATGCAGCTACTTTTTTTCTAGCATTTTCAATGGCTAGGCGTGTCTCGCGGCCATAGCTATAAATAGAAGAAGGATTCCCAAAATGGGTTGTCATATACGGCATCATGGCCTCAAGCACCGCTGGGTCTAATGGGGTAGTGGCCGCATTGTCTAGATAAATCCTTTCCATGCTTTCAAATATAAGAATTTGTTATTTATTGAGTTGAAATACCCGCCTCTTGGATGTCTTTCATTAGTTTTTGGGCAATATTGTCGGCCACATTTTGAGAATTGCTTTCGGCGTAAATTCTAATAATTGGCTCGGTATTGCTTGATCTTAAATGCACCCAATCATTTTCAAAATCAATTTTTAAACCATCTTCAGTATTGATAGAGTGGTTTTTATATTTTTCCTTGAGGTTGTTAAATATTTTTTCTAAATCAAAACCTGGGGTAAGTTCTATTTTATTCTTACTCATAAAATAGTCGGGGTAGGTATTTCTGAGTTGTTGTACTGTCTTTTTCTCCTTTGCTACATGTGACAAAAATAAGGCGATACCAATTAAAGCATCACGGCCATAATGTAATTCAGGAACAATAATGCCACCATTACCTTCGCCCCCAATAACAGCATCCGTAGCTTTCATTTTAGCAACCACATTTACTTCACCAACCGCACTTGGTGTGTATGTGCCACCATGCTTTTGGGTGATATCTCTTAAGGCTCTTGTAGAGGACATGTTACTTACGGTATTGCCTTTTTTATTTTGCAATACATAATCAGCAACAGCTACAAGCGTGTATTCTTCACCAAACAATGTTCCATCTTCACAAACAAAGCAAAGCCTGTCTACATCAGGATCTACAGCGATACCCATGCTTGCATTTTGCTTTAGCACTTCACTACATAAAGCCCTCAAATTTTCTGGCAGTGGCT
>JAGNTI010000176.1 GCA_017987615.1 Sediminibacterium sp.
CGTTGGTTTAAGCGTATTCGCAAAGGTATTTTAACCTCAACCGCAGATAAAAAAGAAACACCCGAAGGGCTTTGGAACAAATGTCCCGAGTGTAATCATATATCAACCACCAACGAGCTCGCAGAAAACTTGTACGTGTGCAGTATGTGTAACCACCACCACCGCATAGGTAGTCAAGAGTATTTTGACATCTTATTTGATGATGGAAATTACACAGAGCTTTTTGACAATATCAAAAGTAAAGATGCACTTGGCTTTACCGATTTAAAGCCCTACCAAAAAAGACTTGATGATATTCATGCTGCTACAGACTTAAAAGATTCTATGCGCGTAGCAACTGGCACACTAGTGGGCGAAGGTTACGTGATTGCATGTATGGATTTTGAATTTATTGGAGGCTCGTTAGGTAGTGTGATGGGTGAAAAATTTAGCCGTGCAGTAGACTATTGCATCGAGCACAAACTCCCCTATTTAGTAATCAGTAAAAGTGGCGGTGCCCGTATGATGGAAAGTGCTTACAGCTTAATGCAACTTGCAAAAACAAGCGGTAAACTTTCTCAACTGTCGGACGCTGGTTTACCATTTATTTCCCTTCTTACCGATCCTACTTTTGGTGGCATCTCTGCAAGCTTTGGAATGCTTGGCGATTTAAATATCGCTGAACCAGGCGCGCTGATTGGTTTTGCAGGACCTAGGGTTATTAAAGAAACGATCAAAAAAGACTTACCACCCGGATTCCAAAGAAGTGAATTCTTATTGGAACACGGCTTTTTAGACTTCATTGTAGAGCGAAAAAATTTAAAAGAAAAACTAGCTCAATTAGCGGTGTTGTTTAAGGGGTAATAAGATATCCCATGGCAAACGAAATGAACAACCGGCAGGCTTACTTTAACTACCACATCGAAGATAAATATGTGGCGGGCATTGTTTTGCTAGGTACCGAAGTAAAATCGATTAGGGATGGTAAGCTTAGTTTCAACGACGCCTTTTGCTTGTTTGATGATGGTGAGCTTTGGATGCGCGGACTTTTTATTGCCTCATACTCCCACGGCACTGCCAACAACCATATCGCCGTTCATGACCGCAAACTACTACTCAACAAAAAGGAATTAAAAAAAATACAAGGCCGCTTAAAAGAAAAAGGCTACACCATTATACCACTCCGCGTTTTTTTTACCGATAAAAATTTAGTGAAAGTAGAAATAGGACTTGGAAAAGGTAAAAAACTACACGACAAAAGAGAAACCCTAAAAGCCCGCGATGTAGAAAAGGAAATCAAAAGGTTTTTAAAATAAAAAAAAAGACGTTGAAAATTCAACGTCTTTTTTTATGCTGTTACACTTAGATATTATCCAAGTTTCACTTTCAAGTTTTGATCTAGTGCATCTAAAAACTCTTCGGTGTATAAATAATGTTCGCCGTGGTTTACTTTATTACCATGGATACAAACCGCTAAGTCTTTGGTCATTTTGCCACTCTCTACTGTTTCTACGCAAACAGCTTCTAGTGCATGGCAAAATTTAATAAGCTCCTGGTTGTTATCTAGCATACCTCTAAATTCTAAACCTCTAGTCCATGCAAAGATAGACGCAATAGGGTTTGTAGAAGTTGGCTTACCTTTTTGATGCTCTCTGTAGTGACGCGTAACAGTACCGTGTGCTGCTTCTGCTTCCATTACTTTACCATCAGGTGTAACAAGCGTAGAAGTCATTAAACCTAATGATCCAAAACCTTGTGCTACTGTATCTGATTGTACATCACCATCATAGTTTTTACAAGCCCATACAAAATTACCGTTCCACTTTAAAGCACTCGCTACCATGTCATCAATCAAGCGGTGTTCGTAAGTGATACCAGCTTCAGCGTATTTAGCCTTAAACTCATTTTGGTATACTTCTTCAAAAATATCTTTAAAGCGACCATCGTATTTTTTAAGGATGGTGTTTTTAGTTGATAAGTATAAAGGCCATTTTTTAACAAGCGCTTGGTTAAAACAAGCTCTTGCAAAACCAAAAATACTTTCGTCGGTATTGTACATGGCCATTGCAACGCCATCACCTTTAAAGTTAAACACTTCAAATTCTTGAACGGTACCGTCTTCACCTTCAAACTTCACGGTTAATTTACCTTTACCCTTCGTTACAAAATCTGTAGCACGGTACTGATCACCAAATGCGTGACGACCAATACAAATAGGTGCTGTCCAGTTTGGAACAAGACGTGGTACATTGCTACAAACGATTGGCTCACGAAACACAGTACCATCTAAAATGTTACGAATGGTTCCGTTCGGGCTCTTCCACATTTGCTTTAACTTAAACTCTTCAACTCTTTGCTCGTCTGGAGTAATCGTAGCACATTTAATACCAACACCATATTGTTTGATGGCATTAGCCGCATCAATGGTAACTTGGTCGTTGGTTTCATCCCTATATTCCATACCCAAATCGTAATACTTGATATCGATTTCTAGGTAGGGTAAAATTAATTTGTCTTTGATAAATTTCCAGATGATACGTGTCATCTCATCACCATCCAATTCAACAACTGGATTAGCCACTTTAATTTTTTGTGCCATGGTTTACAATTTTGATTTTTAAGGCCACAAAGGTAGTGATTTCTAGGGCATTAAACGTTCACAATTAGTACCGGAATGCTTAATTTATGCCTTACCGATTCGATGGTTTCGCCAAAAATATAGTCTTTGATACCCTTATGACCGTGGGCGCCCATTACCAGCATATCCACCTTATTGTCGGCTACAATTTTAACAATGGCAGTTGTCCTATTTTTAAAGCCCAGGGCCGTGCTCACTTGATACCCTTTTTGCTCCAATTGCCGCTGATATTCCGATAGTCTTTCTTGATCCAACCTGGTTTCTTCGTCATCACTAGCGGCACCTAAATAATGCGCTGATACCGATTCCACCACATGTATTAAAACGTAGTTACTACCCTGCTGACCTTGCGCCAAAGCATGCGCAATTAATTTTTCGTCGGCGAGGGTAAAATCGAGTGCAATACCAATTTTTTGTGTAGGCTTTACGGTTAAATTATCTAACGCTACAATATCGCCATGCATGTTTGATACAGGAATCTGTTTCTTTTTAAAGACCGGATAAAAAGTCATGATTAAAAAGAGTACCACAAACCCGGTTAATAAAAGCCCAACAGCAACCTTGGCTAGTATTGTTGCATCACTATTCATAAAATCGAGGGCAGCATGTAAAACCAGTCTTCCATTAAGTGCCACTAAAATTAGCGCTACCAACCATGCTGCTATTTGCACCCATTTTTTTATCACGTAATCACCCATCTTTTCTTTATCACTTACAAAATGAATAAGCGGTATCACTGCAAATCCAAGTTG
>JAGNTI010000038.1 GCA_017987615.1 Sediminibacterium sp.
AAAGCCAGTTCACCATAAAGGGTTTTTAACAAACTGCTTTTACCAGTTCCTGTTTTTCCAACTAGGTATACAAACTCACCTTTTTGCACAGTAAAATTTACATCATCCAATATTAAATTATTGCCTTGATAAATTTTAGCTTGGTTAATGGATACGACTGTTTCTGACATAAAAATATTTTTAATATTCAAAATCGATAATACCTGTTGAGGTATGTAAGTGTAAACTTGATTTTTGCGCCGCTTCTACACGACCCACAATTTGTGCTTCAATATTAAATTCGGCAGCTATGGCAATAAGCGCTTCAGCTGTTTGTTGATTGGTAAAAATTTCTAATCGGTGCCCCATGTTAAACACCTGATACATTTCTTTATTATCTGAACCCGCATTTTCCTGAATCAAATTAAAGATTGGTGGCGGTGTAAACAAATTGTCTTTGATAATTTTTAAAGTAGTTGGCAAATATTTCATGCACTTGGTTTGTCCTCCACCGCTGCAATGAATCATGCCATGGATATCAGCAAAATGCGTATCCAATATCTTTTTTACAAGTGGCGCATAGGTTCTAGTAGGACTTAACAATAATTTGCCAATCGAAATAGGATCCGCAAAGCCTTCTATAGCAAGGGTATCCGTCATTTTATTTTTACCTAAGTAAACTACGTCTTTATCAAGTGTTGGTTCAAATGTTTCTGGATATTTCTCGGCATAGTAATTACTAAGCACATCATGTCTTGCACTTGTCAAGCCATTACTACCAAGTCCACTGTTGTATTCTTTTTCATAAGACGCCATACCCGAACTTGCAAAACCAACAATCACATCACCAGCAGCAATGTTTTGGTTTGTAATGAGTTTAGATTTTGGCCATCTACTTTGCATCGTTCCGTTAACAGCAATCGTTCTTACCACATCACCCACATCGGCAGTTTCTCCACCTAAGTAATGAACGGTAACGCCATAACTAGCAAGTGTATCAAAAAAAGATTGTGTTCCATTTATCACCGACTCTAACACACTACCTGGAATCACTTTTTTATTTCTATCAATGGTAGAAGAAAACAAAATATTATCCGTTACGCCCACACAAAGCAAATCATCCAAATTCATGGCAACAGCATCAATAGCAATACCTTCCCATACAGATACATCACCGGTTTCTTTCCAATATAAATAAGCTAAAATACTTTTGGTACCAGCACCATCTGCGTGCATAATATTCACAAAAGCGTCATCGCCCATTAAATAGTCGGGATACATTTTACAAAAAGCATGTGGGTACAACCCTTGGTCTAGCTTTTGGATGGCAGCATGCACTTCTTCCTTCTGAGCCGAAACACCTCGTTTAGCGTATAAAGACATTGGTATATAATAAATATGAACAAAACCGGTAACGCTTACAAAGGTAAGCAAAAGACAGAAAGAGTATGGCCGCAAATGGCTTAAGATTGGATTTTCCGCTTATTTTTGCCGCTTATTATGAAAGTCCACTACGAACTAGCCCCCTCTCTCCCTGCTTTTAGAAATGCAGTGCTTACTATTGGCACTTTTGATGGGGTGCACAAGGGACATCAAAAAATCATACAACAGCTTAAGGAAACGGCTGCAGCGGTGCATGGCGAAACAGTAATTATCACTTTTCACCCCCATCCACGCAAAATTGTTTCTTCAGTACCTGGAGACGTTAAACTACTCACCACGCTGCAAGAAAAAATAAGTTTATTGGAAAAAGCCGGTATCGATCATTTGGTAGTGGTGCCTTTTGATCATCATTTTTCTAACCTAAGTGCTGAGGCGTATATCACAGATTTTATTGTCGCTTATTTTAAACCACATACCGTTGTTATAGGATACGATCACCGTTTTGGAAAAGGAAGAATTGGTGATTTTCAGTTATTGGAACAAGTGGGCAAAGCACATGGATTTGTGGTGAATGAAATATCGGAACAGGTATTACAAGAATCGGTGGTGAGTTCTACAAAAATAAGAGCCTCTATTGCAGCGCATGATATTGAAACTGCCAATACATTTTTAGGCCATCCGTATTTTTTTGACGGCCTTGTGGTAGAAGGCAATAAATTAGGCCGAACCATTGGTTACCCAACAGCCAATTTACATATTGCATCCGAAGAAAAATTGATTCCAAGTGATGGCGTATATGCCGTTCGCGTGACAATAGGTGATGCAAACCAGGTATATGATGGCATGATGAATATTGGCGTTAGACCCACCATTGACGGTAAAAAAAGAGTGGTAGAAGTAAATATTTTTGATTTTGACGCCGATATATATGGCGCACAAGTAAAAGTAGAACTCTATTATTATTTGAGAGGCGAAGTAAAATTTGAAGGACTAGAAGGTTTAAAAGCACAACTCCTACAAGACAAGAATAAAGCTGCTACATTATTACAAGCCGCTATTTAAAGCCGTAAGCTAAGCAATCATTTTTACGGCCAATTCCTTTAGCAATCCCGCATCAGAAGTGCCAGCATCGTGCACGCCAATGCTTCTTAAATTGTATTGATGTAGTAGTAATAATACTTTTTCGATGCCCTCATAATCGTAACGGCGGGCAGTAGCAATATATTCTTTTACAAAAAACGGATTTACACCAAGTGCAGCCGCAGCAGACTGCTCGGTAATACTTGGTAAGCTATATAGCATAAATACTTTACTAAAATAATTATACAGCGCAGGCAGTATCATTTGTATAGGTGCGGCCTTAGGATTGGCCTCAAAATAATGAATGATTCGGATGGTTTTTGCAAGGTCTCTTTTACCTAGCGCATCTTGAAGTTCAAACACATTAAAATCTTTACTTACCCCAATGTATTTTTCAATATCGTCTTCTGTAATATTTTTTCGACCCGCTAAATTGACGGCTAATTTTTCTACCTCATTTTGAAGTCTACTCAAATCGTTACCAATATGATCCACGAGTAAATGAAGTGCCTTAGGCGCAATGGTTAGTTTATGTGAAGCCACCATTTGATTCACCCATTCAGGAAGCTGACTATCATACATTTTTTTAGTAGACAGCATCTCTCCTTTTGACTTTAAAGTTTTGGCTAATTTAGAACGGCCATCTACTTTTTTTTCTTTGTAGCTCACTACAAAAATGGTAGAAGCTAAAGGATTGTCAATATAAGATTCTAGCTTCTCGATGTCGCGCATTTGCTGCGCTTCTTTTAAGATAACCACTTGCTTTTCGGCAAACATTGGATAACGCATGCAAGCGTTTACCACAGACGACCAATCAGCGTCTTTACCATAAAAAATGGATAGATTAAAACTAGCTTCTGCCTCTGGCAAAATTTTATGTTCTGCGTAATGGACCACTTGATCTATAAAAAAAGGCTCATCCCCTTCTAGCCAATAAATAGGCTTGAAGTTCCCTTTTTTCCAATCAGCAATGATTTTTTCGGCAGACATACTGCAAAGATGCTAGAAAATTGTATCAAAATGCTAAAACTAAGCTGGTTTCAAGCGATTTTATTTAATTTGCAGCAAAACAAATACATATGTCTACAAGTAACGGAAACAATAGTAACAATAAAGGAATTATACTTTTTTTAGTGGTAGCCCTAGTAGGTAGCTGGGCATACTTTTTATATAGTAATAACCAGCATCAAGACACCGTTACCCTGATGGAAACTAAAATCCAGTTTGTGGATAGCAGCAGAGGCGCCATCCAAGAAGCTTACGATTTAGTAGCCGCTAAAGCCGATTCATTAACGCTCAATAATAGTCAACTACAAGGTGCACTTGCAGACAGAGGCAATGAAATTCAGCAACTAAAATCAAATATCAGTGCAATCATCAAAAATAAAAAAGCATCTGACGCCGATTTATCTTTAGCACGCCAAATGATACTAGAATTAAATGGTAAAGTTGAAGGATTGTTTGCTGAAATCGAAAAACTAAAAGGTGAAAACAAACAACTAACAGTTGCCAACGAGCAGTTAAATACCGAAAAGTCTCAACTTACCAACGACAAACAAAATTTAGAGCAAAACTTATCTGCTACTAAAAAAGAACTTGATGAAAAAGTAGATGTAGCTTCTACCCTACACGCATCAAATATTGGAATTGCCGCGCTCAATGTAAAAAACAATGGCGCCGCAAAAGCAACTACTTCTGCAAAACGCGCTGATCTTATTCGTATCTCATTTACACTAGACCCAAACAGAATTGCAGCATCAGGCAACAAAGACATTTATGTATGTGTTACAGGACCTGATGGTAAAGCCATTTCAGAAGGCGCTTCTTTTAATACCAGAGAAGAAGGCAACAAATCATACACGAGCAAAGTGAGCGTGAATTATGAGCAAGGGAAAGCAAGTCAAGTAAGTTTTGACTGGAAACAAACGGCTGCTTTTCAAATGGGGAATTACAAAATTGAAATTTACAACAACGGATTTAAAATTGGAGAAGGGGTAACAAGCCTTAAAAAAGGTGGCTTGTTTTAATTGACCATGAAAAAATTTAGGTGGTCAGGCTTACTCGCTTTTATTGCCATACTATTTGTATGCGCTACCATATTTTATTCGACGTATGTGGCAGGTAAAATTGCCAACACCGAAAGAAAATATGTGCGCGAATGGATAGAAGCACAACAAACCATTTTAAATAGCAAAGACAGCAGCAATTTAAATCTCGCAACACAAATTAGCGCAGACAACGAAGACATCCCAATCATTGAAACCAATGAAAAAGGCGTCCCTACTGGCAATGCGCTAAACCTCGATACAGCAAGTATTGCATCAGATAGTTTGTACCTGACAAAAACACTAGAAGACTTTAAAAAGTTTTGCAAAACACCCATTGTTGTAGTCGTATGTGATTCACCATACACCGCTAACCACTACTACTACGGCCCTAGCAAACTTTTAAAGGAAGTAGAATGGTATCCGTATATCCAACTCTTTGTAGTAGCGCTATTTGTTTTTATTGCCGTAACAGCCGTTCGTACGAGATATAAAAACGAGCAGGATAAATTATGGCTGGGCATGGCCAAAGAAACAGCACACCAACTGGGCACACCGGTTTCTAGCCTTCAGGGTTGGATTGCTTTGTTAAAAGAAAAAGAAACCAAAGATCCCATTGTTTTTGAAATTGAAAAAGACATTGAAAGACTAGAACTTATATCAGATCGTTTTGGAAAAATTGGGAGTACACCACAACTAACGCGCAGCAATCCATTTACAGAAATTGAGCGCATGGTTGCCTACATGAAACTTAGATCCAGTAAGCAGGTTGTTATGGAATGTAGTTTACCACCTGCAGTTTTTGTAATGTTGTCGGCTCCTCTATTTGATTGGGTATTGGAAAACCTCATTAAAAATGCGCTTGATGCAACGGATGGCGCTGGAACAATTTCTATTGTGGCACTAGTACAAAACAAACAAGTGATTATTACTATAACGGATACCGGAAAAGGCATGGATAGTGAAACAGCTGGTCAAATATTTGAACCCGGCTTTACCACTAAAAAACGTGGATGGGGACTTGGACTTCCGCTCAGCAAAAGAATCATGGAAACCTACCACCACGGTAAATTATTTATCAAGCGCACAGAGCCCGGAAATGGCACTACCTTTTGCTTGCAACTACCCGTAGTAGACTAATTTAATTATTGTAACACAACCGCACTTAATGCAGGCAGTTGTAAGGTAAGTTCATGCCAGTTATTTTGTTCATCTACGCAAACACATGGTATAGCTGGGTTGTAGACAACACCCGTTCCCCAAAAGTCTTGATGATCACTATTAAATATTTCCTTCCACACTGGTTTCCCTTGCACACTTATTTTCCAATCATGTCGTACAACCGGTGTAGCATTAATGATCACCACAATATCCCCTTCAGGATTTTTTCCTTTACGTTTAAATGCCATTACAGATTCGGATCTGTGCTGCAAATCTATCCATTCAAAACCAGCAGGATCAAATTGTAGTTCATGTAAAGCTGGGTGCGATGTATACAACTCATTTAGTTTTTGCACACAATATTTCATACCGCCATGGCTTGGATGTGCTAACAAATGCCAAGGAAGTTCTGATTTATAATCCCACTCGGTAGTGGCTGCAAACTCATTACCCATAAACAAAAGCTTGGCGCCAGGATGCATATACATATAGGTGTATAGCAGTCTTAAATTAGCGAACTTTTGCCACTCGTCGCCAGGCATTTTATAAATCATGGGGCTCTTGCCATGCACCACTTCATCATGACTTAAAGGCAACATAAAATTTTCGTCATAGTAGTACATCATACTAAATGAAAATTTATCCTGCAGCCCAGAGCGCATGAGCGGATCTGCTTTAAAATAATCGAGGGTATCATGCATCCATCCCATCATCCATTTCATACCAAAGCCAAGCCCATCCATGTTTGTGGGCTTACTAATACCTGGCCAATCTGTAGCTTCTTCAGCAATGGTTTGAATATCTGGAAAATCACGATACAGTGTTTCGTTTAAATCTTTGATAAAGGCAACGGCTTCTAAATTACCATCACCTCCAAGTTCATTGGGTTCCCACTCTCCCTCTTTCCTACTATAATCGAGACGCAGCATAGAACTCACCGCATCTACCCTCAACCCATCAATATGAAATTTGTCAATCCAAAAACGCGCGCTACTAATTAAAAAAGATTTTACTTCACCACGTTTGTAATTAAAAATATAAGAGTTCCAATCAGGATGAAAACCTTTGCGCATATCAGCATATTCATAGGTATGTGAGCCATCAAATAAATAAAGCCCATGGTCATCATACGGAAAATGTGATGGCACCCAGTCTAAAATAACCCCGATACCAGCGTTATGAAAATCATTTATAAATGCAGCAAAATCTTGCGGATTACCAAATCTGGAAGTAGGGGCAAAAAATCCTGTGCCCTGATAACCCCAACTGCCATCAAACGGGTGTTCCATAACAGGCATAAGTTCGATATGGGTAAATCCCATTTCTAACACATATGGAATTAGCCTTTCAGCTATTTGAGCGTATGTATTATAACTTCCTTCATCGGAAGGAAAAGGACGCATCCAACTTGCCAAATGCATTTCATACACCGAAATGGGTGCATCTAATGCATTTTTGTTTTTACGGTGCTGCATCCAATGTTGATCAGACCAATGGTAACCTGTTTGCCAAGTAATGGACGCCGTATCCGGCCGTTTTTCGGCAAAATGTGCAAAGGGATCTGCCTTGTTAAGCCTAGCCCCTTCAAACCCATGAATATGATATTTGTAAAGCTCTCCCGCTACTACACCCGGGATAAAACCTTCCCAGATACCTGATGAATCAGGTCTAACATGCAGCGGATGAGAAGCTAGATTCCATCCATTAAAATTACCCGTAACAAAAACAGCTGTAGCACTGGGCGCCCATACTGCAAAGTAAGTGCCCGCAACATCATTAACCTGTAATTGCTTATTGCCAAACAATTGATACAGCTGATAATGTGTACCCGCCTGAAAATTGCGCACATCCGCCTCTGAAAATAAAGAGTATTCCCAAACAGATGCCGATGTTTGCTGTAAAGAAATTTCAGTTGCCAATGTAGATGTTTGGTGTAAGGTACAACCTTTATTTACTTAATTCAATAATCCACATTTGCTTTGCAGGAATAGAAAACTTAGTACCTACCTGATATCCCGTTACCACTTCTTTTCCGCCCTTAAAAGCATTTGTTAATTCGGCATAATCAGAAAACTGAACGTCTTGTGCTTTATCATTACTATTCACTACACACATAATAGTTTGGTTATCTGCCTTCCTGAAATAAACAAAATAGCCGTCTTTAGGAACAAACATAGTAGTGCTGCCTTTTGTAAGTGCAGGCGATCCTTTTCTGAAATTAGCCACTGCTTTTACAAAATTAAAAGCGTCATTTTCTTTTGTGTTTCTACCAGCCGCTTCAAATTTATTAACCGCATCGCCCGGAAATCCACCCGGAAAATTTAAACGTACCATAGCATCACTTGGGTTCATGAAATTTTTCATTAAAATTTCTGTGCCATAATAAAGCTGGGGAATACCGCGTGTGGTATACAGCATACCAATACCCATTTTAAATTTATTGTAGTCTTCACCAACCATCGATAAAAAACGGTTGTTGTCATGATTGTCTAAAAAGATGCAATTGTTAAGCGGGTTTTTGTACAAAATATCCTGCGACAAAGTCACATATAGTTTAGATAAACCATTATCCCAACTAAATGGTTGATTTACGGCATCTAACAACGCATAATACACTGGGAAATCTGTTACACCTTCTACGTTGTGTTTGAATGGCACATCCATGGTATTGCGCGTAAAATACGCAGTGCCAGTTACAGACCTTGAAACGGTTTCGCCAAAAATGGTTAGCCTAGGATATTCAAGCATTAATGCATCGTTTACGCGGTTCATAAACGCTTCGTCGCAATATTTATAAGTATCCACTCTCCAACCATCTACACCAAAAGTTTCGGTGGTCCAAATAGCATGCTGAATTAAATAATTAGCAACGTATGGATTGCGCTGATTTACATCTGGCAAATGCGGCACAAACCAACCATCTAACATTTTCTTTTTATCGATAGCACTTCCATTGTTTGAATAAATGGTTTCTTCACGGTGTGTACTTCCGGTGTAGCTATTCCACTGATTGATCCAATCTAGTGCAGGCGCGTCATGTTGCATCCAATGAAAATCGCCCACATGATTGTACACGGCGTCCTGAATTAATTTTAATCCGTTTTTATGCATCGCATCTGACAACGACTTATAGGCTTCATTACCACCAAAACGTTTATCAATTTTGTAATGATCCGTAAACCAGTATCCATGATAACCGCTCATCCAACCTGCTGCTTCTTTATTTTGCGGCATATCATTTTCAATAACTGGGCACATCCATATAGAGGTCATACCAAGCTCCTTAATATAATTCAAGTGATTTTCTACGCCCTTTAAATCACCTCCATGACGAAGTAAAATATCACTTGCATTCGCAACACTATCACGCATGTCTTTAAAAGCATCATTGGTTTTATCTGCGTTGCTAAAACGGTCTGGCATGATTAAATAAATAGCGTCTTCACTGCGCACGCCTTGTGCAAATTTGGTACCATTGCCTTCACGTCTATTTAATAACGCCCAGTCATACACGCTTACTTTACCCATACTGGTTGCACTAATTTTTACGGTGCCTGCTTTTGCAGTTGGTGCGATGGTAACATCAAGCGCTACATATTTACCATTTGTAAATGAATGTGTTTTGGTAAGTGTTACGCCCGGATATTTAACACTAAATGTTGCTTTAGAAAAATTAGGGTCATCGCTTCTTAAAAGCACCTGCACTTTATTTAGTTTCATGCCAACAAACCAGTTGGTAGGATACATGGTTACCGCTTGCGCAAATGCAAAACTTACACTGCAAAGAAGGAATATAAAAGAAATTGTTTTTTTCATGTCTATTATTTTCAAAATTCAATAAATTATTTACTAGCGAGTTTTGATGCACCTGGATCATACACAAATAAAACACTCACCGATGCGCAAAGCATCAAAAATCCAGCCAATACAATTGCATAAATAGGTTGTCCACCATAAATATGCTTCACAATCCAACCACCACAAATACCATTTATAATTTGAGGAAGTGTGATAAAGAAATTAAAAATACCCATGTAAATACCAAGCTTTCCAGCAGGAATAGAGCCCGATAAAATTACATACGGCATAGCTAAAATACTAGCCCATGCAAGACCTACCCCAATCATCGAATAGGTAAGCATAGCAGGATCGGTAATAAAATAAATAGACACAAGTCCTATACCTCCTGCAAACAATGAAAATGCGTGTGTGCCCTTTCGTCCTAAAAATTTAGCAACTACCGGCAAGAATAACGCGTAAATAGCAGCTACTAAATTATAAGTACCAAATGCAGAGCCTACTTTGTTACCAGCTTCGTTGTATGCCACAGACAATACATCGTCGCCAGATAATTTATACACGTGAGTAGCAACCGCATCGGTTGTAAAAACCCACATACTAAAAAGTGCAAACCATGAAAAAAATTGAACCAGTCCTAACTGCTTCATGGTGCGTGGCATTTTTTTGAAATCAACAAAAATTTCAGACAAGCCCGCTTTTTTTGTTTCCTCTGTTTGAACTCCATGGTAAGACTCATACTCCGCAGGCGCATATTCTTTAGAAAAAAATACGGTTACCAAAATAGCGATGATAAATACTGCTGCTCCAATGTAAAATGCATATTTAATATTGTCTGCAACACCTGTTGGCCCTGCTTCTTGAGAGAAACCAAGTTTTGCCAACCATCCAGGAAGTTCAGATCCCGCAACAGCGCCAACGCCAATTAAAAATGTTTGTACTGCAAACCCGCTCGTGCTTTGCGCATCCGGTAAATTGTCTGCAACAAGCGCTCTAAAAGGTTCCATGGCAACATTAAAAGATGCATCCATGATCATCACAATACCTGCGCCAATCCAAAGTGCAGGGATAACAGATGCAACGGCGCCTGCATTGGGTAAAAATAAAAGTGCGAGAGATGAAAGTAATGCCCCTACTAAAAAATAAGGTTTCCTTCTTCCAATTCGGTTCCAAGTTCTGTCACTATAATGACCAATGAGAGGTTGTACAAGCATACCCATAAGTGGTGCTACTATCCAAAACGCAGGAAGCTGATCCACGTCGGCACCAAATGAACGAAGTATTCGGCTAGCGTTTCCATTTTGTAAAGCGAAACCAAATTGAATACCCAAAAAACCAAAACTCATGAAAAAGATTTGACCTAGGGATAACCTTGGTTTGGGTTTTACGCCCGCTAAGGGCGCTGGGTTAGCGGATGAATTTGACATAGCAATCGT
>JAGNTI010000177.1 GCA_017987615.1 Sediminibacterium sp.
ACTGTATTGAGGGAGGCCTTCTGGTGTATAGAGTTGAACCCCACATGCAACTGCTTCACTCGCTTTTAAATTATTATAACAAGTAGTTAAACTACCATCGGTAAAATAAGTATCAGGGTTTAAGAGTAAAACAGTGTCGCCGTTAGAAGCCTCTATGCCTTTATTGCAAGCCCTTGCAAAACCAGCATTGTAGCCCATTTCGAGCCAGTTGATAAAAGGAAATTGCTGCTGTAAACCTTGTTGATCACCTGGGTTAGATGCATTGTTAACCACAATCCATTCTATATTATCAGACCCGTACAAATGTTTAACAGAATCAAAAAGTTTTGTTAGCCAGGGTATAGAATGATAATTTACAATTACAACAGAAAGCATGCTTTTTAATTTTTGGGTTTGAACAAATAATTAAAAAACATGAGCGTCTTAGATAACACACCCATTTTTAAAATAGATAATGGAATATATTTTTGTAACCCTAGCATATGAAGTATCACAGGCAAAATTCTGTTTTCAGAAACACCTGTGACAGTGATATCATTTACCGAACGTATTTTATAGTTACGTAATAAGCGCCAATAATAATCGTAAATGAAAATATCCTTAAATGCTTTGTTCTCTATTTTAGTGGCAAACCAGATGTTTTCTTTAATAATTACGTCTTCATTATTACGGCAAAAAACGGTTGTTTGATCTTCATGTAATCCAATACTTACGAGATGCGCATCGAGGTATTTATAGGTATGACCAGATTCTAGTAATTGAACATAATAATCTACATCCACAAGCCAAATATATGCTTCGTCATACCTAACAGTTACCTTACTACGTAACATGGTATTACTAGGTGGCCCAATAACGTTTGCCCTTACCAAATGATTCGGATGCTTTTGCATATCCTGTAGTAAGGATGGAATGGCTTGTAATTCTAATATTTGACCATCTAGCTGGATGGCAGTATTTCTACAAAAAACAAAATCTACATTTGGGTTAGCATCAAAAGTTTGCACATAGGTTTCAATGGCATTACTCGATTCAAACCAATCGTCTTGATGCATCAGCATATACAACTCGCCAGTTGCTTTATTAAGCGCGTTGTTCCAATTAATAGGGCTTTTTAATGCTGGCTGGTTGTGATAATATTTAATAGAGATGCTAGAATTGTAAGATTCTATTGCTAATTTTATATCTTGGTTGGGAGAATCATCAGAAATGACAATTTCAACCTGCTTGTAGGTTTGCTTGAGCACCGATTCGATGCAACGAACAACATATTCAGGCTTTTTATAAGCAGGAATACATATAGATACAAGTGGTTGATTCATTAATGAAACGTAATTATGGGCTTGATTACAAATATACTGCAAGGCATTAGAAAAAACCTCAATTGGACTGAGGCCAAAACCAGGTTTGCACCTATTCCATGGGTTACATCGAAAATTATCAAACACGAAGATGATTCAACCCTTAAATTAAGAAAACTAGGCCCTGTATCTGTTTTATATAAAAGACCTTACGAACTTCTTAAAACGTATAATGAAATATTTGTATGTGAAATATACCGTTTTGAATCTTTAAGCACAAATCCAATAATTATAGATTGCGGCGCCAATATTGGTATTAGTAGTTTATACTTTAAGACCATTTATCCAAATGCAACACTCATTGCTTTTGAACCAGACGATAGTTTAGCGGATATCTTTCAACAAAATATGGTTCAAAATGGTATCACTAATTTCACTTTACACAAAGCAGCTGTTTGGACAGAAAACGGAACTATCTCATTTAATAATATGGGGTCAGAAGCAAGTAGTATTGATGTTTCTGGAAAAAGTAACTCAACAGTTCCAACCGTAAAATTAGCTTCGATATTATCGGAACATTCATCCATTGATTTATTAAAAATTGATATTGAAGGCGCCGAATATGCAGTTATACAAGACATTGCTAATGAGCTTAACCGGGTGCAAAATATGTTTATCGAATACCATGGTTTAGCAAACGAGACATACAAATTAGATACCATCTTACGTATTGTTTCTGAAGCAGGATTTAAATGCTACATTAAAATGGCAGCCGATAATTTAGATATGCCTTTTTATCAAAAACAAACGGGCACTATCTACGATGTTCAACTTAATATATTTTGTTACAGGTAAATCAACCCCATATGACAATCCCACACATCAGTGTAGTTATTCCTTGTTATAATGATGGTAAATATTTGCCTGAAACCATTGCTAAACTCAAGCAGCAAACCTTTACCAATTTTGAAATTATTGTGGTAAATGATGGCTCTACAGACGAAGCCACTATTGCCTATTTAAATACTTTACATACCGATCCACAATTTCAAGTTATTCATCAGGCCAATGCGCGTATGTCGGCGGCTAGAAACACAGGCGCTAAACATGCCAAAGGCGTTTATATTGCTGCACTAGATGCCGATGATTATTTTGATAACACCTTTTTTGCAAAAGCATTAGCCGTATTTGAAAATGAGCCACAAACCGCTGTGGTAACAAGTTATATCCGTTTTTTTGGTAACAAAACAGGTAGTTCAAAACCAAGAGGTGGATCGGCAGCTAACTTTTTATTTTCCAATCAATGTCCTGCCTGCGCCATGGTTAAAAAAACAATCTGGGATGAAGTAGGCGGATACGATGAAGCCATGAAAATGGGTTACGAAGATTGGGAATTTTACATTCGAATCGCACAAAAAAATTTAAACGTGCATGTAATCCCAGAGCACTTATTGTATTACAGACAAACAGCTAAATCTACCCTCGCCAACGATACCATTCCTAATAGAGCAGCACTGATTGGCTACATTGTAGATAAACACAAAGACTGGTATCTTACCAATTTAAAAACGCTGATTGACAATAAAGAAGTGATTTACACCGAAAACAGGGTTTCGTTTCAGTACATCTGGAAGTTTATAAAAAATAGAATTTCAAAAAACTATAAATAGTTTTTATAAAAGAGATAAAAACTGCGCCATTCCCTCTTTTTTAGCTGCATCTAATGTATAGCTAATGTTTTTTATAAAATAAGTATGCAAATCATAACTGTTATTATCAGTAGATAGCTGTTCAATTACCGTATCAATATTTGCTAGACCAAGTGCGTTGGCTTCATTAAACGAAGCAATAAAGTCATTATCCAATTGCTTATTAGACACCCAAGTAGCAAATACAAATGGCTTACCAGTATAACTAATCCATGCTTCGGCTAAATCATACTTGAATGGATAGCTATCGTATTTATCTAGAGCCCTATCACCAATTATTACGGCCGCAACAGTGCCGTCAATTA
>JAGNTI010000178.1 GCA_017987615.1 Sediminibacterium sp.
AGGGTGGACTCAATAGTCGTGGCTTTACATTTAGCAATCCTAACGCAAGTAAAACCTGCGGATGCGGTACTTCATTTGCCGTTTAGTTCAATAACATTTTCCAATAAAAAAGCCTCGCAACTAATTAAAGTGCGAGGCTTTTTTATTGGAATCTTATAGATAAGGTTCTTATTTTTTAGCTGCTTTGCTTAGCTTTTTGTTCTTAGAGAAATCTACTAAGATTGGAGCTGCCACAAAGATAGAAGAGTAGGTACCAGTGATCACACCCACTAACATAGCAAAGGCAAATCCTTTGGTTACTTCACCACCAAATATGAATAATATTAAGATGGTTAAGAATACAGTTAATGAAGTCATGATGGTACGGCTCAATGTTTCGTTGATCGCTTTGTTGATTACAGACGCGTTATCCATGCTTGGGTGTAATCTGCTATCTTCTCTAATACGGTCGTATACAATGATGGTATCGTTCATACTAAATCCAATAACGGTTAACACGGCAGCAATAAAGTGCTGATCAATTTCTAGAGGGAACGGTACAATCGTACGCGCAAAACTAAATATGATAAGTGTTACAAAAACGTCGTGTAATAATGCAAATACAGTACCTAAAGAGTATCTCCAATCTCTAAAACGTATAAAGATAAATAAGCAAATCACAATCATGGCAATCACTGTTGCTTTGGTTGCACCCGCTTTTAAATCGTCAGAGATAGTAGGTAATACAGTTTGAGAACTTTGCTTGTACTTGCTTTCAAATTCAGTGAATGTTAAATTAGCAGGTAATTGTTTTGCTAAACCTGTAAACAACATTTTTTCAACTAATGAATCTACGTTGTTACCAGTTTCTTTGATTTTGTAAGAAGTGGTAATGTTTAATTGGTTGTTAGCATTTACTGTTTTGATAATTGGCGCTTCACCAAATGTTGCTTTTAGTTCATTTCTAACTTCTTCAACGTTTACTGGTTTGTCAAACTTAACAGTGTAGCTACGGCCACCCGCAAATTCAACACCTTCGTCAAAACCATTAAAGAAACTCGCTACACCTAGTACAAAAATCACTGCAGATAATGCGTAAGCAAATTTGCGGTATTCAATAAACTTGAAATGTGCTTTTTGGAAGATAGATTTAGAAATACCTGTAAAATATTCGAGGTGTCTATTTTTATTAGTGTACCAGTCAGTAATTAATCTTGAAACTAGGATACCACAGAATAATGATAATAAAATACCAATAATTTGAGTGGTTGCAAATCCAAGTACTGGACCTAATCCAAAGTATGCAAGAATAATAGCTGTTAATAAAGTTGTGATGTGACCATCAAGTACTGGCGCTAAAGATCTTCTATAACCATCGGTTACAGCTAATGGATAGCTCTTGCCTTTGGTTAATTCTTCTTTGATACGCTCAAATATAAGTACGTTGGTATCCACCGCCATACCAATGGTAAGTACCAAACCGGCAATACCAGGAGCAGTTAGTGTAAATCCAAGAGCACTTAAAATACCTACCGTAAATAATAAGTTTAAGATAAGTGCAATGTTTGCAACCCATCCTGCAGTATTAAAGTAAAGTAGCATAAGGGCAAAAATCACCAAGAACGAAATAAAGAATGATAAACCACCACCCATAATAGATTCTTTACCTAGGGTAGGACCTACTTGTTGTTCTTGAACAATTTTAGCTGGAGCAGGTAATTTACCGCTCTCTAATATTTCAGATAAATCTTGCGCTTCTTTTAAAGAATAGCTTCCACTAATTTGAGAGTTACCAGTTGTAATTGGTTCGTTTACATTAGGAGCAGAGTACACAAAATTATCGAGTACAATAGCAATTGGCTTACCAGCATTTTTTGTGGTCATTTTAGCCCACAAGTTGGTACCCATTTTATCCATATTCATTTTGATCGCAATTCTTCCACGCTCATCATAATCTTGAGAAGCACTAGAAATATGATCACCTTCTAATTCGGCTTGACCATTGTCTAATGTTTTGATTGCATATAAAGTAAGGATGTCTTTGAACTTAGGATCGGTGCTTGCTTCTGCTTTACCATACATGAATTGTAGGTTAGCAGGGAATTTTGTTTTCACAAAATCAAGTCTTAAATAACTATTTAAAGTACCGGTATCTTTAGATTGAATATATCCGATAGCTGCAGGGAAAACTGGTTTACCAGCACCATCGTTATAAGGTTGTGTGAACTGAACCAAACGCGCAATTGGGTTTGCGTTAGCGCTATCTTTTAATTTAGCAGTTGCCTTTTTAGCAGCAGTATCTTTTGCAGCAGCTGTATCAGCTACAACAGGAGCGCCTTCTAACATATCTTGTACTGCTTTGTCGGCAGCTACAATACCATTTTGTAAGTCAGTGCTTTCAAAAGTATATACTTCAAAAAATTGAAGGTTAGCGGTAGATTGTAAATAAGAACGTACACGCTCTTTATCATTTACACCTGCTAATTCAATATTGATAATACCTTTTGCTGGATCAGGGTTGATACTTGGAGAAGCCACACCAAAGCGGTCAATTCTCGTACGTAAAATGCGGTAGGTATTGTTAAACGCAGCAGTTGCTTGCGCTGTTAAATATTCATTTACAACATTATCAGAAGCATCAATTTTTACTTTACCATTACTGCGTGCAGCAAAGTAAGGAGCAAGTTTACCAGTAGGGTTTACTTTTTTAAATTCTTCTTCAAATAAAATAATAAGGTTAGCACCACTGTTGGCTTTACGCGCTACAGCGTTTTCTAATGCTTTATTAAAGTTAGCGTCTTTGGTATAGTTGGCTAATGATTTGATTAAACCATCTAAACCTACTTCCATGGTAACACTCATACCACCTTGAAGGTCTAGACCTAACATCAATTCACTTTCTTTAGCACTACGGTAAGTTACAAGGCCAAAAGCTAATTTGGTTTCTTTGGTACTGTCTAATAAACGAAGTACTCTTTCCTTTTTAACTTCTGCTAAACTATCAGCATAAATAGCCTGCTTTTCTTTATCACCTGGATATTGTTGTTCAGGGGTTGGAAATCTTTTCATCCAAGCCTGTGCTTTTTCATCCATTGCTTTTTCGTGACTACGAACAAACCAAGTAAATGATAGCTGGTACAAACAAATCAAAATCAGCGCTATCGCAAAAAATCGAACTAAACCTTTCAGTTGCATATGGGTAAGGGTTTACATATTTTTTTAGAGCGGCAAAGATAGGGGAATGACTATAATATAGGCCTAAACACCGCTTTTTTCATCTAAGTAATTAAAAATCAATTATTTATCTCACATCTGT
>JAGNTI010000179.1 GCA_017987615.1 Sediminibacterium sp.
ATATACCATTTTTACGCGCTGTTATTTGGCATAGCTTAACTGCTTTTGGTGGTCCGCAAGGCCACCTGGGTATGATGATGAAAACTTTTGTGCATCGCCGCAAAGATGTTACAGAAGCTGAATTACTTGAATACAATGGTTTTTGTCAACTCTTACCTGGCGCTTCTTCTACGCAAACATTGGCGCTGATTGGTTATAAAAGAGGTGGCTATACATTAGCGGTATTAACACTTTTAATTTGGATAACGCCGGCTTGCGCACTCATGGGCGGGCTTTCATTTTTACTCAATTATTTTGAAGATAAAAATCAGGTCATTGGCGCGTTTAAATTTATTAGACCCATGGCCATTGGGTTTATTGCTTATTCGGCATTAAAAATTTTACCACTAGCTGTTCATAACACCATTACGCGAGTAATACTAGTAGTTGGTGCTGCTGCTACTTTTTTATTTTTTAAAACGCCCTGGATATTTCCAGCCTTAATTGTAGCTGCTGGTATTGCAACAAATTTTAGTGATAAAAGAATTCCTGAAAACGAAAAACCAGTTAAAAAAATCAAGTGGGTGAGTTTATTTTTATTTGTTGCATGTTTTGCGCTAGCCGGTTATTTATCGGAAACGGCAACGCGCAATAACTGGGAAAACAGAAAAGCATTTAACTTGTTTGAGCACAATTATAGAAATGGAAGTTTGGTATTTGGTGGTGGCGATGTGCTCATGCCATTACTCTATGAGCAGTATGTAACCAGGCCTGCCTCCAAACGCATCATAGATAATAAACGTGATGTGTTAAAAATGAATCAAGCCGATTTTTTAACGGGTTCAGGTATTGTAAGAGCAATACCGGGTCCTGTATTTTCGATAGCCGCATTTTCAGGTGGTATGACCATGCGTTCGGAAGGAGCGTCGGCGCAAATGCTTGGTATTATTATTGGTGCTATTGGTATTTTTTTACCCAGCGCTTTTTTAGTGCTTTTCTTTTTTCCGGTATGGAGTTATGTAAAACGATATGTAGTTATTTTTAGATCATTAGAAGGCATCAACGCTGCCGTTGCTGGCATTTTATTTGGTGCTACTGCGTATTTAATGAAAGATCATTTTTCGGACCCTGCTGCTGCAAGTTATTTATGGATACAGTGGTTGGTTGTGGTGGGTACTATTTTATTACTTCGCATCAACAAAATACCCGCACCTCTTATTGTTGCGTCAATATTTATTCTAGGATTATTGCTTCACTAAAAACAAGTTAAATTATAGCCTCAAATGCGGTAATCTGCGCCGACTGTTATAATATTACACTTAAAACTGCTGCATTTGAAGCGAAGGCTACTCCCTTTTATTATTGTTTTTTGCCTATTAATAGGCCAAATGTCCAAGGGGCACGCGCAGTATGTAACCATTGCAGGAACCGTCTATGATGTAACAGCCCGTAATCCTTTAGAAGCAGTAGCAGTGCGCTCTACATCTGGTAGAGGCGGTGTAACTGATTCGGCCGGAAGGTATATCGTAACCGTTTTAAAAACCGATTCTATTTGGTTTTCTATGATTGGTAAAAACACCATGAAATATCCGGTTGATACCATTTCTAATTTGGACAATTTTAATATTATGATTCACCTAAAGGCTACTGATTTGCCTGAAGTGAAAGTGCGTAATAATTACTACAGATACGATTCAATTCAAAATAGGATTGACAATGCAAAAGGCTTTAATTATAAAAAACCAAGCCTTGGTATTACCTCCAATCCCAATTACAATCCGGGTGGCTTAACGGTTGGCTTTGATTTAGAAGCCATCATTAATATGTTTAGGTTTAAGCGTAACCAGAACATGGAATTTTTACAAAAAAGACTCATCGATCAAGAACAGGAAAAGTATGTCAACTTCAGGTTTAGTAAAGCCTTTGTTCGAAAAATCACACTGCTAAAATCGCCAGAGCTAGATACGTTTATGGTTCGTTTTAGACCCCCTTACGAACTCGTTACAAAAATGAATGATTTAGAATTCGGTTATTACATCGAAAAGCAACTTGAAATTTATAGGCGAACTAAAAATTCGTACCGCGGCAGTTTGCGCCGACGCGACGATTAATTATCTTTAGTATCATGCGTTTTTTAATTACCCTATTATTTTGTACTTTTTTTGCTGCTTTGTCTGCACAAAACAAAACCGGTGTATGGTACGGTGCCATTGTGTTTGAGCCCGATGGGGTTAGGGAAGTAGATTCAGAACCTCGCATTCGAGTGGATGCGCAGGCTGGTAGGATTGTAAATGTGCCTCCTATATATGCAGGCTCTATGTCCCTTTCAAAATCAAGAACGTATACTAAAGCTAAATTAGAAATTGTTGATACTGCCGGTCAGATGATGGCCGTGCTCACTACATTTAGTGCCGATCAAAAAAAGTTAAGCGCTTATTTATTTTATCTATCTGCTACCCCTACCGAAAAATATAATTACTATGCAAAAGCGGTTCGTTGTTTAGTGAATGAAACAGAACATACGCCTAGTTTATTTGACCTTCACGGCAATTTTATTTTTACAGATACGAGTGTTGTATTTAGTGGTATTTGGGAAAGTCCATTTGGGAAAAGCAGGTTGGGAAAATTTAGCTTTCAGCCAAGCATACAATCTGTGAATGTAAATCCAGAACTTCTTGTTCAGTGGAATGATATAGTAAAAGTGGTACCGGCGTTAACTGACATTGAAAGTTGGGCGCCATCCACAAGTAATTTTGATACTCTGCTCACTAAATCTTTTTATATCGACTTTTCTATCGCAGAAACAGGCGTCATGGATAACGATACGCTATCCGTAATACTGGATGGACAGGTATTAGAAGAAAATCTGGTGCTCACCGATAAAAAACACGATTTCAGGGTCAATATTACAACCAAAGACTACCATCAGTTAACCATTCGAACCAAAAGCGAAGGGTCTATTAAAGGAACGGGCTATCTTTTAAGCATCGGTACCAAAGAAAATGTCTACAAATACAACCTCACGCAGTATAAGTACAATCAATCGGATTGGTTTTTTCATAAGGTAGGTTCTAGAGACCGGTCTAATTAGGTTTTGCTCTATTTATTGGGCAAATAATTTACCTTTAAGGCTCTTAAAATGAATACTTTGAAAAGATGTTCTCTACCCTTAGTGCTCCTTTTAGCACTTGTAGCCTGTAAAGGTAAACCTGATCAAAAAAAACAAAAAGATGGAGGGCCTAAAGCCGCTATCGTAGATGTTATTATTGCTTCTAATAATAAAATCAATAAACAAATTGAAGT
>JAGNTI010000039.1 GCA_017987615.1 Sediminibacterium sp.
TAACATTATATTGAATTTGCTTGCCCAAATTCACTTATTAATTCATTATTAAACAGACCAAACAAAATCTTATGAAAAGTTTGCTTTTAATTTTTTGTTCTGTGCTGTGCATGATGTCAGCGACATTCGCACAAACACGACAAGTTTCTGGAACCGTAACAGGTCCAGACAACAAAGCAGTTGCTTCGGCTACCGTTAAAATCAAGGGTAGCAGTACTGCAACTTCAACTAAGTCTGATGGTACATTTAGCATTAGTGCGCCATCGGGTAATGTAACATTAGAGGTTTCATCTCTAGGCTTTGCAACCAAAGAGGTTTCAGTCTCTGGTTCACAAAGTAATGTCTCAGTTTCTTTAGCAACTGCATCTTCTGATTTAGGTGATGTAGTAGTTACTGCACTTGGTATCAAGCGTGACAAAAAAGCTTTAGGCTACGCTTCTCAACAAGTAAGTGGTGATGAACTAAGAAAAGCTGCAAACTTTAACTTTATGGACGCCTTAAGTGGTAAAGCGGCTGGTCTTGACATCAAAATAAGTAGCTCAGGTGCTGGTGGTTCTACCAAAGCAGTATTAAGAGGTGCTAAATCACTTATCGGAACATCAGAAGCGTTATACGTAATTGATGGTATCCCAATGGTAAACAACAAAGGCGGTCAGCCTGGTTCTTACGGTGGTACTGATGGTGGTGATGGTTTATCTTCTATCAACCCTGCCGACATTGAAAGCGTAAACGTTTTAAGAGGCGCTAACGCTTCTATCCTTTACGGTAGCCAAGGTGCAAACGGTGTAATCGTTATCACTACTAAAAAAGGCAAGGCTGGTAAAACTCAAGTAGATTTTAACCATAGCACAATTGTTGATCAAGTATCTGAATTACCTGATTTACAATTTTCTTATGGTGCTGTTAATGGTTCAGACTACAACTGGTCTAAAACAAAATCTAACTACTACCAAAACAATTACGTTAATGAATTTTTTCAAAGAGGCGTAAACGTTACTAACTCAATTTCTGTGAGTGGTGGTAATGATAAAACAACTGCTTTCTTCTCTTATGCAAATATGAGTGTTAGAGGTATCGTACCAACAAACACTTACAATAAGCACAACATCACATTAAACCAATCTACTAAATTATTTAATAATAAAGTAACGGTTAGCTCTAACGTGATTTTTGCTTATGAAGAAACCAAAAACCGTCCTGGTGCTGGTTACTACAACAACCCATTAACTGGTTTATATTTATTTGCGCGTGAAAGAGATTTCAATGCATACAAAACAAATTATCAAATTTTTGATGCAGCAAGAAATATCAACAGAATGAGTTGGTACTCTACCGAAGAAAAACAAAACAACCCTTATTGGGAATTAAATCAAAACTCTAAACTTCAAACTTCACACCGTGTTATTGCAAACGTGAAACTTTCTTACGACATTGCTAAAAACCTAAAGTTTGAAACAAGAGGAAACATTGATTACAACAACATGTTACGTGATAACCGTTGGGCAGCAGGCGGAAACTCTGTAAGTGTGAGCCCTAATGGTACTTGGTCTTATACCAAATACAACGACCAGGCTTTATACGCCGACGGTATCTTTACGTACAACAATACTTTTGGAGACTACTCTCTAACTGCATTAGCAGGTGCGAGCTACCAAAAAAATACATTTAACAATGGTATGAACGTTGGTAACGGTACAATCGCTTTGATGTACCCTAACTTCTTTACGTTTGCAAACATTCCTTACAATATTGTATTTAACCAAACTATTAACAGAACCATCAAACAAGGTGCTTTTGCGAATTTACAATTTGGTTACAAAGACATGTTATTTGTGGATGTTTCTGCTCGTAATGACTGGGCTTCTACCCTTGCTCTTACTGGTAACCAATCTTACCTATATCCTGCATTTGGTTTGTCTGGTATCGTTAGTCAAATGGTTGATTTACCAGAAGCTATCTCTTTCATGAAAGTAAGAGGTTCTTATTCTCAAACAGGTAATGAAGTTCCATTTAACGTAGTTAACCCATGGAACAGAATCAATGCTGCTGGTGGCCCTACAGGTATCGGTGGTATTGGTAGAAACACACAGGTTCCTTTCACCAATTTAAAGCCTGAAATTATTGAGGGTACTGAATTTGGTTTAGAAATGAAAATGTTTAAAAACAAAATTGGTCTAGACTTCACTATCTACAAAGATGTTAGTACCAATCAGTTCTTATCTCTTGCTGCTCCATCAGGTTCAGGATTTACATCTTATTTTGTAAACGCTGGTAGAATTGAAAACCAAGGTTTTGAATTCACTTTGGATGCACAAGTTTTAAGTACAAGTAACTTCTCTTGGAAATCTTCTGTAAACGTTTCTCGTAACACCAACAAAATTGTTGAGTTAATCGCTTCTAACCCTAACTACCAAGTTGGTGGAAATGACGAAGGTTTTGCTTCAGTAATCAGAGCTGGTGGTTCATTCAACGATTTATGGATCCACAAATTTGCTAGAGACGCTTCAGGCCGTATCATTTTAAATCCAACTACTGGTGCTCCAACAAGAGGTGCATTACAAGAAAAAGTAGGTAACGTTAACCCTGATTTCTTATTAGGTTGGAACAACAACTTCACATACAACAACTGGTTTGCTTCTGTATTAGTACAAGGTAAATTTGGTGGTGTTGCTTTCTCTAAAACAGAAGCTTTCTTAGATTCGTATGGTGCGAGTCAAAGAACTGCTGATTACAGAGATAAAGGTGGTATGCCAATTAACGCTGTTCAAAACGGTAACCCAGTATCTACTATTGATCCTGCTGTATTTTTCTCTGCAGTTGGTGACAGAAATGGTATTATGGAACCATACTTATTCTCTAGAACAAACGTGAGAGTAGGTCAATTAGTTTTAGGTTACAACTTAAAATCTAATAAGGCAAATTCATTAATCAAAGAAGCTAACTTCTCATTAGTGGGTCGTAACTTATTCTTCTTATTTAAAGAAGCTCCATTTGATCCAGAACAAGCTATGAGTACTGGTAACGGTATGCAGTCTAACGACGTATTTGGCTTACCTGCTACAAGATCTTATGGTGTTAACGTTAAGTTTACTTTCTAAAAATTTTTTAAATACAATTTAGTATGAAACAATTATTTATTGCATCAATCATCCTAATTGCTTTTGGATCTTGTACTAAAGATTTCCAAAAAACCAATCAGGATCCCAATCAAATTTCTGATGAGATGCTTAAGCAAGACTTCAACCTGGTAGGTTCGCCTTTTGCAGGTATGTTGTACGAGCTGCATGGTAATCAGGGTAGTCAAATTGAAGAAGATCTTTGTTACGATTCATGGATGGGTTATATGAACACGCCTACTCCATTTACAAGTAATGTAAACAACACTACATATTATGTACGTTGGAACAACTACTGGAATCGTCAGTACAATAACGTAATGTCTCCTTCAAGACAAGTTATCCGTTTAGCACAAGAAAATGGTTTACCATTATTTGCTACATGGGCAAAATTGATCAGAATCTTATCAATGTCAAGAACATCTGCTATTTATGGTCCAGTAATTTATTCTAATTACGGTTCAACAGCAGCTACTGTGTTATATGACAAAGAATCTGATTTATACAACACGTTTTTTGCGCAATTGGATACCATTCAAACAGAGTTTAACGCAAACAAAGCCTATGCTGGTTTTGCAAAATTTGACCCTAGCTACAAAGGAAGTATTCCTGCTTGGCAAAAAGTGGTTAACTCACTTCGTTTAAGACTTGCGATTCGTATTTCTAAGGTTAACCCTACCCTTGCTAAATCACAAGGTGAAAAAGCATTAGCTGATGCTGCTGGTTTAATCTCTACAAACGCAGAAAACTTTAACATCTCATTACTTGGTAACATTATGCCTGTAGGTATGATTTGCTTCCAGTGGGATGACGCTCGTATGGGTGGCCCAATCGAATCATTTATGGTTGGTTTAAAAGATGGTAGAATTTCTAAATACTTCTCACCTGCCGATAACGCAAGTTTATATGCAGACCATCCTACCTCTCCTTACAAAGGAATCAGAAATGGTGCTTATATCGATGCTAAAATCCAACGTGTAACTTTCTCTAAAGTTTCTACAGACTTTAACGGTGTTCAAACAAGAAGACACTTTACTGCTTCTGAAGTTGCATTCTTAAGAGCAGAAGCTGCTTTAAGAGGTTGGACAGGTGCTGGTGATGCTAAAACACACTACGAAAATGGTGTTAAATTATCATTTGCTGACTGGGGAGCTGGTGGCGTTGATACTTATTTAGCAGATGCTACAAGCAAACCAATCAACTATGTTGATCCAATTGATTCTCGTAACAACTTCACTGCTCCTTCAACTATCACAGTTGCTTGGAACGATGCTGATGACAGAGAATTAAAGCTTGAAAAAATCATTACACAAAAATACCTTGCAACATTTACCAATACTTTGGAAGCTTGGGTAGACCACAGAAGAACAGGATATCCTAAAATTCCTTCTGCTGCTAAAAATGATTCAGGTCCAGAGTGGGGCACAATCCCAACTGGTCAGTTCATTAAAAGATGGCCTTTCCTAAATGGCGAAAGAACTGGTAACGCTGCTGGTGTAGCTGATGCGGTTTCTAAAATGGGTGCTGGTGCAAAAGATGATATTGCAACACGCTTATGGTGGGATACTGGCGTAGCTTCTAACTTCTAGTATTCTAGTTAGATTATACTAAAAAGCCCTCCGAAATTTCGGAGGGCTTTTTTAATGTCTAGTAAATAATGAAACGTGAGATCTTTTTGATTAATGTTTATGATCCAGCTGCATCAAATAACGTTCAGGAAAATTGGTAGTAATATATTGTATCCCTTGCTCTAGTAAATGATTAAAATCTTCATCCTTGTTTACCGTCCAACTACCTAGCATCAAGTGTTGCTTTTTAGCATTCGCCGCAATAGAAGGATTACCTAAAAACTGCGCATAGTTAAAATTGATCCCATTAAATTTAGCAGCAATTATTTGTTCTAGCGTCTTGTTGTTTTCTAAATACAAAACGGTAGCATTTGGTCTTAAAGTTTTAATGGTTTGAAGCACTTCAAAATCAAAACTGATGTAAATAATTTTGTCTTCAATGCCTAATTGCTTAGCAAGCTCTACGGTTTCTGATGCTGTAAGCTGACTAGTAGTATTACTTAATAACGCTGCCTTAATTTCACAAATTAAGAGGGTGTGATGATTGGAAGCAGTACCCTTTTTAAAATAATCTTGAAGCAGGGGCAAATCTTCACCATTGCTTAATTTTTTTGCATTCAGTGCAGCATAGGTTTTTAACTCGATAGTGTCCCCAAAATGAGTAGGGTCATGATTCACTACAAGTTTACCATCGAGGGTACGACGTACATCAAATTCACTACCAAAGGCTTTTATTTCAATTGCCTTTTGAAGCGCTGCAATTGAATTTTCTGGTAAGTTAAACTCTTTCCAAGCACCTCTATGTGCAATAATTTTTGTGTCTTGAGCTTTCATTTGTTGTAGCATACAAAAAGAGGCAATGGTTACTATTAGTTTTTTCATGTCATTTATTTTAATTGACGTAGCGCTTTTGCAACAGTAGAATCTGTGCTATTGAGTATTTGATAATAACCTTCGGTTCTAAACATTTGACGCGCCATTAACACCTTAATGGTTTGTAGTAAATAGGCTTTGCCTGATGCAGATACTTTGTTTGCCACAATATCATCTTTAGCAGCTGCTGCTACAAAAGCATTCCACTCAGGAGCCCCTGGCATAAAACCTTTGTCTAGGTCTGTAGGTGTTTTAAAGCTATTAAAATAATTGCGATTGTTTTTATATAGTTCGTACACAAAATTGGTTAGTGTATTAGACAAATAAAGTTCCATAATTAAAGTGTCTTGTAAACTAGCCGCAAGGGGCACAATAATATCTGGCGTAATACCACCACCGCCATATAAAATATGACCTGCAGGTGTCTTAAATTTCTTTCCTTTTAAATTACTTGAATCAGGTTTATCTAATAGGCCACTATGAAAACGGTCCATAAGTTCCTGCTCGTATTTTTCTTTACCTACTGCATAGGTTTTTTGAATATTTCTTCCTAGTGGCGTGTAATACCTAGCAATTGTTAAACGCACGGCGCTTCCATCGGTTAAGCCAAACTGCTGCTGCACAAGCCCCTTACCAAAAGAACGTCTACCAATAATAGTAGCTCTGTCCCAGTCTTGTAATGCACCTGCAAGCACTTCACTTGCAGAAGCAGAACTCTCATCAATGAGTACCGTTATTTTTCCAGTCTCAAATAAACCAGGTCTTTTACAAACAAAATCGTATCGCTTACTATTGGCACCTTCGGTGTACACAATTAATTTATTATCACTCAAAAATTCATCTGCTATATCAACCGCTTCTTGTAAAAGTCCACCGCCGTTGCCACGTAAATCAAGCACCAACGATTTCATACCTGCTTTTTGTAATTTTTCCAATGAAGCCATAAATGTCTCATAGGTTCTTTCAGAAAACTTATCAATTTTAATATAACCAGTGGTAGGCTGTATCATGTAAGCTGCGTCGATAGGCGAAACAGGGATAACACCTCTTGTAACATTTAATTGGAGTTGTTTATTGCTTCTAAGCACGGTAAGTTTTACCGTACTACCCTCCGCCCCTCTAATTTTTGAACGAACCCAATCGGCATTTATATTTTTTCCATAAAGTGTTATAGAGTCGTTGGCTTTTAAAAGCTGATCGCCAACTTGTAAACCCGCTTTAAATGAAGGCCCCTCTTTAAAAACATTCATGACATTTACGGTATCATTCATCATTTGAAACTCAATACCAATACCCATAAAACTGCCAGCAATATCATCATTAAAGGCTTCTAAATCACTAGCAGGTATATACGCCGAGTGTGGATCTAAATGTGAGAGTAATGCATCTGCAACCAGTTTATTAATACTATCCGAAGCTACCGGATCTACATATTTATTGTTGATGAGTGACACAAGTTCCTGTACCGAACTACGTCCAGAAAAACCTAAAAATTTACCTCCAGCGGTATTGTCACGTAACTGGTAACCAATGGTCATACCAACAATCATTACAACCGATAATAAAATGGGTAACCAGATACTTATTTTCTTTTTTTGCTCATTCATGGATTCAATAAATTTAGGAGTCCTTACAAATATCCTATTTAAACGGATAAAATTGACCTAAAACCTTAAATATTAACCATATAAAGGTTGTTTTGTCGCAGATATTTTCGTACTTCGTAGTATCATTTCTAAATTATAAAAGATGCGGGTAACCTTAATTGCAGACAGTGGTGCTACCAAATGTGAGTGGTGCTTGCTAGTGGATGGCAAGAAAAAAAAGTCCATTATTACAGATGGCCTTAGCCCCTATTTTTTAACTGCTGCTCAAATTAAAGCGCTACTTGAGCAACACTTATTACCCAAAATCAAAAACTTTCCGCCTAAAAACATATTCTTTTATGGCACAGGCCTTGCTAATCCAGCCAATGCCAAAGTTATTAATACGGTTTTAAAAAGCTTATTTGGCAAAGCCAATATCGAAATCAACAACGATTTAGATGCTGCAGCTAGAGCTTTATGTGGTAAGCAAAAAGGGATTGCTTGTATTTTAGGAACGGGAGCTAACGCAGGATATTACAATGGCAAAAAAATTGCTAAAAATAGTCCAGGTCTTGGTTATGTTTTAGGGGATGAAGGCAGTGGTGCTTACCTTGGAAAAAAAGTGGTTCAGTATTATTTGTACCAAACATTTGACGAAGAACTAATGGCACGCTTTAACAAACGCTTTAATACCAGTAAAGACGAAATTTTAAATAGTGTTTACAAGCAACCACTAGCCAATAGATACCTTGCTAGTTATGCTATATTTTTAAGTGAAAACAGAGGCCATTACATGATTGAAAATATCATTGAAGATGGTTTAAACGATTTCTTTTTCACCCACCTTTATAAATTTAAAGAGAGCTGGAAACTACCCATCAACTTTGTAGGTAGTGTTGCATTTGGTTTTAAAGATGTTTTAAAAGACTTGTGCAATACATATGAATTAGAATTAGGAAAAGTTTTAAAAGCTCCAATGGAAGGTTTAATTACCTACCACAAATAATTATTCATGGCTGCATTTACAAGAATTACAGAGCAGGATTCCAATTATAGACAGTTACAAGACATGTCTGTACTTGAAGTACTAACCAGTATCAATAAAGAAGATAAAACAGTGCCAGATGCCGTTGCTGCCGCTATCAATGACATAGAAAAAGTAGTAAGTATTGCTATCGAAAAAATGTTAGCCGGCGGACGATTATTTTATATTGGCGCAGGTACGAGCGGCCGTTTAGGCATTGTAGATGCCAGCGAATGTCCACCTACATACGGTGTGCCCTACGGACTGGTTATTGGAATTATTGCTGGAGGAAGCCATGCCATTACAAATGCAGTAGAAAATGCAGAAGACAATCCGAATCAGGGCTGGCTTGACTTACAAGCGCATAACATAAATGAAAATGATGTTGTAATTGGCCTTGCTGCCAGTGGCACTACCCCATATGTAATTAGTGCACTTGAAAAGTGTAATGAACATGGCATCACTACGGCAAGCATTTCTTGCAATCCGGGTGCACCATTATCTGCTGCTGCAAAGTTCCCTATAGAAGTTGTGGTAGGTCCCGAATTTGTAACTGGAAGCACTAGAATGAAAAGCGGTACGGCGCAAAAGCTGGTGCTTAATATGATTTCTACAGCTGTTATGATTGGGCTTGGCCGTGTAGAAGACAACAAAATGGTAAATATGCAACTCACCAACGAAAAACTCGTTGACAGAGGTGTGCACATGCTCATGAAGCAAATTAATAGCGACAATTACGAAGCTGCTAAAGCGCTTTTATTACAACATGGTTCTGTAAAAAAAGCAACGGACGCTTATTTAGGCGCTTAATTTTTAGTATGCACCAGATTGAGCCGTTTTTTAATTGGAGACATTTATATACTGCCGAAGAAGATCCAAAATCTCCTTTTTACGGTCGCACCTACTCCGAATTTGAATTTACACAAGTGGTGTACAATTATTTCATTCATCCACAGTGGGATGATTTTGGAAGCCGCACACTTTATTTAAAAATACTTTTTACCGATTACGATGAACAGTATGCTATCATTGAACTTTTAGGCGAGTGGAATGATGCCATCGAAAATGATATCATGGAACTCAAAAGAGAAATCATTGACCATTTATCTAAAAAAGGGATTTGTAAATTTATTTTGATTTGTGAAAACGTATTAAATTTTCATAGCAGCGATAAAGAATATTACCAGGAGTGGTACGACGATGTATCTGAAGAAAACGGATGGATTGTGGCACTTAATATGCCGCAGCAAACCCAACAAGATTTCAGACAAAAAAAACTGCACTACTATATCGAGCTCATGGAAATAGACAACTGGCGAAATTTTAAACCAGGTCATTTATTTGAAAAAATAAATATTGAGTTATCCAACAGGCTTACTTTATAATAAGTGATACTGCGCATTGTCGCGTAAGCGAACGCTATAGGTTTCACCCAATGTAATACCAGGCTCAAACGCCGAAACCTCTAATACTAAGCCATCTATTTGCAACTGCACCATATAATGGCTACCCATAAATAATACACCCGTAACAATCCCCTGCAATCCATTACCAGTAGGCTTTTCAAGTAAAAGTTGGGAAGGTCTAATATATATTTGCTGATCCGTATTAGCATCTGTAATTAACTGCTGAATACGCGGAAACATAGAAACAGGGATGCAGTTACAAGTACCCAAAAGTCTTGCTTCATACTCGTTTTGTGGAGCATAAAATATAGCAGCAGGTGCATCATCTCTGATAACAGCGCCTTCTTTAATGAGAAGCATTCGGTTGGCCCAGGGTAATAAATCTGCTGCGTCGTGCGAAACTAAAACACAAGTAGTATCAAAATGTGTAGCAATATCTGCGATCACATCTTGCATGATTTGTTTGTGAATTTTATCGAGGTTCGAAAACGGTTCGTCTAATAATAGTAAAGAGGGCTCTGTAGTTAATAGTTGTGCTAGTACAATACGCTGCTTTTCTCCACCAGATATTTGATTGGTTTTACGGGTAAGCAAATGCTCGATTCTACAAATTTGATAAATATGATTGGCTCTTGCAGCAGGAATTTTTCTGGCCATGTCTAGCAACTCTTCTACCCTATAATTGTTACGCAGTTCAAAATGTTGCGATAAAAAGGCAATTTTTGGATGCCCCGGAATGAGTTGCTCACTGGGCATTAAAATACGCGTACCATTAAAATGTACCGATCCGGTGGTAGGTTCCATTAAACCCGCCATCATTTTTAAAAGTGTTGTTTTGCCTGATCCTGTTTCCCCAGCAATGGCTAATTTTTGCCCCTTGGGTATTTCAAATGAAATGGTACTGACATAAGAACCGCCAGCATGATTTTTAGCAACGCCACAAACCTCTAATAAAAACATAGAATAAAATTAAGCCATTCATCTATTAGCTACCGGTAATTCGTATATTTGGAGATAAATATTTTTAAAATG
>JAGNTI010000180.1 GCA_017987615.1 Sediminibacterium sp.
AAATTAAGTAAAAGAGATGGTGACCGTTTAGGATTTCCTGTATTTGCGATGGACTGGACCGATCCAAAAACAAATGAAAAAAACACTGGATTTAAAGAGCATGGATTTTTACCAGAAGCATTTGTAAACCTACTTGCCGTGCTTGGTTGGAACGATGGTACCGATCAAGAACTGTTTAGTATGTCCGAGCTAATAGAAAAGTTTTCGATGGAGCGCGTACATAAAGGAGGCGCTAAATTTAATTACGAAAAAGCAAAATGGTTTAACGCCGAATGGATTAAAAACGCCGACAACGCTTATTTAGCTTCACTTGTACAACCTTATTTTGATGAGACTGGTATTCAAGTGCAGGATAAATCTTATTTAGAAAAAATAATTGGCATCACTAAAGAGCGCTGCATTTTATTACCCGATTTTATTACACAAGCTGGCTTTTATTTTGCTGCGCCTACAAGTATAGACACGGCGTCTATTGCTCCTAAGTGGGACGACAATAAAAAGAATTTCTTTGAAGCGCTTTGCTCCGCTTTTGAAAATTCAAACAGCAATGACCATACCGTTTTAGAAAATATTTTTAAAGAATTAACCGCTGATCATGGGTTAAAACCTGGTGAACTCATGTTACCTATGCGCATTATGTTAGTAGGCGGAAAATTTGGTCCTGGTGTGTTTGAAATAGCTGCTACCATTGGCGTTGCTGATGCGGTAGCAAGAATTAAACATGCTTTAACTTTACTATAAAGTTTCTATTATCATTAATATAATAACTTGCAATCTATGAGCCAAACAAAACGCCCCATTCGTGTTCTCGTTGCCAAAGTAGGCCTTGATGGACATGACAGAGGTGCTAAAGTAATAGCTACTGCACTGCGCGATGCAGGTATGGAAGTTATTTATACCGGACTTAGACAAACCCCCGAAATGGTTGTTAACGCTGCACTGCAAGAAGATGTAGACGCCATTGGTGTAAGCATTTTAAGTGGCGCGCACAACACGGTGTTTACAAAAATTATGGGGCTATTAAAAGAAAAAGGAATGAATGACGTGCTTGTAACAGGGGGCGGTATTATTCCAGAAGCAGACATACAAACACTTCAAGAACTTGGCGTAGGAACACTTTTTGCACCAGGTACCCCCACCACAACTATTGCAACCTACATTCAAGAATGGGTTGCTACACACCGAAATTTTTAATCATGTACACAACACTTCTTACCCATAACGATAATGGTATTTTTACCATCACTATCAATAGACCTGAAAAACTAAATGCCTTAAATGGACAAGTAATTGCAGAGTTAGAAGCAGTGATGCATGAAGTGTATACCAACCCAGCTATCAAATCTGTTTTAATTACCGGCGCTGGCGAAAAATCATTTGTGGCTGGTGCCGATATTTCAGAATTTATTGGCGCGGGCTCTGCGGGTGGTAAAACACTTGCTCGTCGTGGTCAAGATTTGTTTTTTAAAATCGAGAACTGCCCTAAAGTGGTCATTGCATGTGTAAATGGTTTTGCACTTGGTGGCGGTTGCGAACTAGCGATGGCATGCCATTTTAGAATTGCTTCCGAAAATGCAAAATTTGGTCAACCAGAAGTAAACCTTGGCATCATGCCAGGTTATGGCGGCACGCAAAGAGTGGTACAACTTATTGGTAAAGGAAGAGCACTCGAATTAATGCTAACAGGCGGCATGATAGACGCATCTGCTGCATTTGCATCGGGGCTGGTAAACCATGTTGTAGTGCCAGATCAATTACTTACAAAAGCAAAAGAAATAGCAACACTAATACAAAGCAAAGCACCTATTGCCGTTGCAAAATGTATAGAAGCCGCTAACGCCGTGCACAACGAGGCCCTTAATGGTTACGAAACAGAACTCAACGCATTTAGTGCCTGCTTTGATACCACTGATATGGTAGAAGGCACTACTGCTTTTCTAGAAAAAAGAAAGCCCGTTTTTACTGGGAAATAACTTTTGTTGATTTAATAGGATCTGCTACCGGATGTTCGGCGGTAAAATTATAACCCATTAAATTTGCTATGGTTTGTGCAAACTGTTTTTGATAGTATTGCGCAGGCGTTTTTACTTCACCAAGTGCTGGTGTATTAGGTCCCATAACGGCCATCCAAATTTGACTAGCCCCTTCTATTTTATCGCCATGGCTGGTCCACTTTTCTTTAACCACATCACCTCTTCCATGATCAGAAGTAATAAATAATGTCGTGTTGTTTTTATACTGCGGATCCGATTGTACAAAATTCCAAATTTCTTCTAGCCATTTGTCTAACTGATTAGCGGCGTTTAAATAAGATTTGTATTTACCTGCATGCGACCACTCGTCTGTTTCACCGTAGGCAATATATAATACGCGTGGCTTTCTGTTTTTCAAAGTTTCCATGGCATTAAAATGCGTAAAAACATCGTAACACTCTTCGCCCCAAGGACGATAACTTTGCTGGTGTAATTTATTGAGTAGGCGTTCGTTGGCTGTTAGATTATTAAATCCAACTGTGTCATACGCAGCAATAACAGGCACTCCAGAGCCTTTCTCATTTAAAATTCTATTAAAGGCCTCCCATGCACTAAACGCATACACCTTATTTTTTAAAGCAGGTTGCGCGTTAAAAAAACCAAGTACGGTTGTATTAGGATTGGCCGGATGCTCGTTACTATTAATCCGAGGATCTACATGTCCTGTAAAAATTTCTGAATAACCAGGATATGAAAACCAATGTGGATTTTCGGTATTGATATTATTACCAAACAAACGGTTACCATACACCTGTCCTTTTTTTGCAATGGTATTCCAAAAAAATGGCATTATTTTTTCTCTACGCTCCTGCTCGGTGGCACCACCATACTTTTTGATAAGCCCCAAACTATCGCCTTCGTTAAAACGTTTTTGTCTAGCAATGGTATCATCCATTCCTTTAAACAAATCTTGCCAACGAAACCCGTCGGTAGTAACTATAATAATGTTTTGAGCCTGTTGTGCATGGGCAGCTACAGAAAGTCCCAGACATAAAACGAAGAGTACCTTTTTCATAAGTTTTAACGGTTTGTAGTCTCTAAAATAAGCAAAAATGTAGCGCCTACACCCTTACCTTTGCAAAAGATAACTATTAGCTAATAATTACTAAAATACCAACCATGGAATTTAGAATTGAGAAAGACACAATGGGGGAAGTAAAAGTACCTGCAGGCGTGTATTGGGGCGCTCAAACACAGCGCAGTATCGAAAACTTTAAAATAGCATCGGACATCAACCG
>JAGNTI010000181.1 GCA_017987615.1 Sediminibacterium sp.
TTTTTTATCGCTACTATCATCCGGTCATTCTCAAACAAATCTTTGTGCAGCTTGGTATTGTATGCGTGTTGCGTAAATGCATCTGTGGTTTGAGAACCCAGTGCCTGATTGATTTCTACAAATATGGAGCCACCATTACTTAGGTGCTTATTTCCAAAATTTGCAATGGCATTATAAAAAACAAGCGGATTATTATTTTCAACAAATAGCGCTGTGTGCGGCTCAAAGTCTAGTACATGCACCGCCATATTAGTTTTTTCATTTTCTGCTATGTACGGAGGGTTGGAAATAATAATATCATAACTACCCATTTCCGGCCAGCATGTTTCGTCTAAAAAATCAAGTGTTTTAAACAAGATAGGTGCATTGTATTTTGCTGCATTGATATTCGCAACTTCAATAGCCCCAACACTAATATCGATAGCCGTAATAATCGCAGTTGGCATTTTTTGTTGCAGTGCAATGGAAATACAGCCACTGCCTGTTCCTACTTCTAATATTTTAATGGGCTGCTTGTTATTTAAATTTGTTGCTACCCAACTAGCACATAACGCTACCAGTTCTTCTGTTTCAGGCCTTGGAATAAGGGTATGCCCGTTAACCATTAAACGCAGTCCTGCAAACCAGGCTTCACCAAGCACATATTGCACGGGCTTGCCAGTTAGTAGCTGGTTGGTATACTGTTGCAGTTGCTCCTTATGATTATCAGAAAGGTTCTCGTTTTTAATAAGCCAGCGATCCATTTTTGATTTACCCGTAACAAATTCCATCACCATGCCTGCTATGGTAGCTGCTTCTCTATCTTCATAGAGGCCATCTAGTGCAGTAGTAAGGGACTGTTCGGCTAATTCAAAAGTCATGATGCAATGTTAGTATCATTTAGGTTATTTTTGCGCCAGCCCTTCAAATTTATTTATCCATGCAAAACGCAGATCATTACTTTACTATCGAAAAGCCATCTATGGCCGAATTTAAAGATAGGGGAAGTAAATTTTTAGGGTATGCATTTCCAATTACTTCTCCCGAACATTTTAAACAGCATTTGCAGGATTTAAAAAAAGAACACGCTAAAGCTGTGCATCATTGTTTTGCCTATAGGTTAGGATTAACCAACAATATATTTAGAGTGAGTGATGATGGGGAACCCGCTGGAACTGCTGGTAGGCCTATACTTGGGCAAATTGATAGCAGTGGCGTAACCAATACTGCAATAATTGTAGTGCGTTATTTTGGAGGCACTTTGTTGGGTGTTCCTGGGTTAATAAATGCATATAAATCGGCGGCCTCCATGGCATTACAATTAACACCGTTTGTACAAAAAACAATTGAGTGTTATTACGAGCTTTCTTTCGACTATACACAAATGGGCGATGTCATGAATGTAGTAAAGCAATACGGCTGTTCGGTAACAGAACAATCCATGCAACTTTTTTGTAACCTACGCATAGGTATTCCTAAAGCAAGGCTTGAAGAAGTATTGTATAAATTCAAAGACTTACACACCGTAGGTGTAAAACCCTGCGCCTGATTTTACCCCTAGTTTTTTATCCGCAACCATACTTACAAGTAGTGGACAAGGGGCGTATTTTTCTTCTTTAAATCCTTCGTATAAAACTTCCAAAATGCTAAGGCAAACATCAAGTCCAATGAAATCTGCGAGTTGAAGTGGACCCATCGGATGCGCCATGCCAAGTTTCATGATGGTATCTATAGATTCTTTAGTAGCAACGCCTTGATGTAGTGCATAAATGGCTTCATTGATCATGGGCATTAAAATCCTATTGGCAATAAATCCTGGAAAATCATTGACCACGCAAGGTACTTTTAATAAAGTCGTGCTTAGTTCAACAATGGTATCGGATGTAGCTGTGCTTGTTTCTTTTCCATTGATAATTTCAACCAGTTTCATAATAGGAACCGGGTTCATAAAATGCATCCCTATAACTTGTGCGGGTCTTTTGGTAACACTTGCAATTTCAGAAATAGAAATCGATGAAGTGTTGCTTGCTAAAATAGCATGTGCTGGCGCTGCTGCGTCGAGTGCCTCAAAAATAGAAAGTTTAATGGCTTTATTTTCGGTTGCCGCTTCTACTACTAAATCGGCGTTAGATACAGCCGTAGCAAGGGTTGTGCTCGTTGTCAGGTTTGCAAGCGCCGTTTCTTTTTGTGCAGCCGAAATGGTTTCTTTGGTTACCAAGCGGTCTAAATTTTTAAGAATCGTAGCAAGGGCTTTTTCTAATTGTGCACTACTAGTATCTAATAGTGTTACAGTAAATCCATGGGTTGCAAATACTTGTGCAATACCATTACCCATGGTGCCTGCACCAACAACGGTAACATTTTTTATAGTAGACATAAAACTATTTTTTTCGCTTATAATCGCCACGCTTCCACGACTTAATAAAGTCTGCCCAAGCCGCTGGATTTAAAATATTCATTGGCGGAATTTGTCCAGCATAATAATATTTATTGGCTTGCTGACGTAATTGATAATTTACGGCTTCTCTACCATCTGATGGTAAAGAGTTGAGTAAAATTCTATTGCGCGCTTCGTCTGTATTTTTTCTAGCCACTTCGTACATGTCATCATTTACTTTGTTGTTTACAAAGTCTCTTTCAAACTGCTCACGTGTGGGTCTTGGTCTTAAAATAGTTGCGGGTAAATAAACGGTATCACTTACCATGAGTTGAATAACACTGTACTGGTTTTCTGAAAGGTTGGCTGGAATATCGATGCGTCTGTCTTTAAAACCAACACATGAAAAAGTGATTTTATCGCCTTTTAAAACAGCAATAGAAAAAACCCCATCAGGGCTGGTAATGGTACCCCTTCCTTTTCCTTCCACTATAATACTAGCAGAAGGGATGCCTCTTAAACTATCGGCAGTCATCACTACCCCATACAGTTGCACAACAGAGTCTCTGTAGGCTGTATTTTGGGCCTTGGCCTTATTTAGGCTACAAAAGGCAATGGCAATAAGAAGGATGCGTAGCATTTTATTCATCGGCTCAAAAATACGAATGGTTTTGACAATAAAAAGTCAATAAATGGGCTTGTTTATGGCAAAGTAAGGGCTACAGCAATTAACTTTGCACACTTCTACCTTATTTTAACAAAAACTTGCGTGACCATGACCGAAGAAGCGATTTTAAAGGCCCTTAGTAATGTACAAGAGCCTGATTTAGGAAAAGATCTAGTAACCTTAAATATGGTGAAAGACGTGCAAATTAATGGCAACGATGTAAGTTTTAC
>JAGNTI010000182.1 GCA_017987615.1 Sediminibacterium sp.
GCATTGGATATTTACAAAGGCTTAACCGTGGTGTTTAGCCCTGAGATAGTAGACCAGTCTAAAATTATTGAAACAGAAAAAGCATTTCCCAAAAAATCTATTATTGGCACACTTTCATACATGCCTGCCATATTTGGTTGTACAACAGCTAGCGTGGTAATAAGGGATTTGGCGGAGTTAGAATGAATAGCGTAAATAGGGTTCCATCTGTTCCTTCCAGCCTGCGCAGTGGGTTAATTTTGTGCAGTTCGCAATAAATTGTGGGAGTGGTAAATCAAATAATTTTTGCGCATTACTAATGCCTAATAATTTACTGAGGTGATCTTCACCACTCGGGTTTACTGCCGTTTTATAAGGCGCCCAGGTAAACGCCTGCGGGTGTTTTGCACGTATCATATAAACAAGAAGCAAACCAAAAAATACGGGTTTAAAATAGGCAGGGTCTATGACCTCAAAATGAATACCCTTGCAAAGTTTTTGTGCGTATTTGCCAGATGTAGGTGTAAATGATATGTCACTAGCTTTTATTTCGTCGCCAAAACTTTGGTTGATAAAACTAGTGATATCACTCGTTTGCATCCAGGGTGCAGCAGCGGTTTCAAAGCTGTATGCGCTTCCTCTTCCTTCACTAATATTGGTAGCCTCTAATAAACAAAGGCCCGGATATAATAACATGCTATTTGGACTTTGTATAGCTGGTGATGTAGGTGCAAAATTTGTTCCCCAATCTGTAACCAAATCATTGCGGTCCCAGTTTTTTACCGGAACAACAGTTACGTTTGCCCCAATATTTTTTGTGCTGTTAAAATAAAGTGCCAGCTCGCCAAGGGTAGCGCTGTGTTTGATAGGAATATTCCATCTGCCAATAAATGAACTTGAACTTTCTTCTAAAAAAGGTCCTTCTGCGGCGTCAAAATTTCCAGAAACAGGATTTGGCCTGTCCAATACAATCAATTCTTTATTGTTAAGCGCACTGGCTTCTAACACATACGTTAAAGTCCAGAGGTAGGTGTAAAAACGGGCACCAATGTCAGGGATATCAAATAATAGGATGTCAATATTTTCTAAATCCTGTGCAGTAGGCATACATGTATTTCCGTACAAACTAATGATGGGTAAGCCTGTAATGTGGTCGATACCATTTTGTTGCGCTTCGCCGTCTGGCGCCGTAGCCGAAATCCCATGTTCAGGAGAAAATAAATATGTAATATTAAAGCCTGCTTGTACCAGTGCCGTTCTTGAAAGTATACCCGTATTGGTAGTAGCTGCATCATTTGTAACAAGTCCAATAGACTTTGTTTTCCATGCAGGATTTTGTATAATAATTTCATCTACACCAAAACAAATCATAGGGTTTTAGTTTTAGGTGCAACTGCAAATTGAGTTTCTATTTTTAGCTGTTCCACAATATTAAAAATGATGGGGCACCTGTTATAATGCATAAATGTTGTAAAAAGTCTTTTATTAAAATGGGGTAGGTGCATGGCCGGAAATTCTTTGCATCCTTCAAATCTGTAATCGTAAACGGTGCACTTATTTTCTTTTAAAAAATGGCAGGGCACTGCACTCATAAGCATTGTATCATTCATGCCTTTTTCGAGATAATTTTTATCAAAAATTTCTCTGGTTTGATCCAAGTGTTTACTTAGTGCATCTGCCTCTTTTTCGTTGATATTTATCAGTAAAGTTTTGCAACAATTACCACATGCCGTGCAGTCAATTTTTGGGGCAATTTTGTCATTTAAAGCATGCACTTTTTGGTCTACCAAAGCAGGGTCCATTTGCAATAAATATTGCCCAAATTGTTGGTTGGCCAGCTCATTTTCTTGACCCGCTACTAAGAGCCGGTCAAGGTTGGTTTCTAGGTATTTGTCTGCTTCTTTGATGGCCTAAAGGTACATTTCTAGTGTTTATTTTAAGAAAAACCCCAAAAAAGCCGATTTATCCACATAAACTGGCCATTTGTAGAAAAGTAAAATTGGGGCTGGTTACGAGGTAGTTAGATTTGCGGGTTGAGTAAAATGTGTGAACTCATTTACAGGAAAAAGTAGGAGAAAAAATGGCTGAAAAAGTAAACAATAGTGCATACGACGAATCGTCGATTAGGTCCTTAGATTGGCGTGAACATATTAGGCTTCGTCCTGGTATGTATATTGGTAAATTAGGAGACGGTTCTGCAACGGATGATGGTATTTATGTACTCATCAAAGAAGTGGTAGATAACTGTATTGATGAACATACCATGGGGCATGGTAAACAAGTTGAAATTACCATCGAAGATAAAACGGTAACCATCAGAGATTACGGTAGAGGTATTCCACTTGGTAAAGTGGTGGATGTGGTAAGTAAAATTAACACGGGTGCTAAATACGATAGTAAGGCTTTCCAAAAAAGTGTGGGTTTAAATGGAGTAGGTACCAAAGCGGTAAATGCGTTAAGCCAATATTTTAAAGTAACCGCTTACAGAGATGGTAGAGAAAAAACCGCCATTTTTGAAAGAGGTGTTTTAGTAGATGATCAAAAAGAAACAAAGAGCTCTGAACCAAATGGAACTTTGGTTTCATTTATTCCGGATGAAACCGTATTTAGAAATTTCCATTTCATACACGAATACCTAGACGCGCAACTTTGGAATTATTGTTATTTGAATGCAGGTTTAACCATGCAGTTTAATGGCAAAAAGTATGTAAGTAAAAATGGTCTACTAGATTTACTACTGCGCAAAACCAATCCTGACGAACTGCGTTATCCAATCATTCATTTAAAAGGGGAGGATATTGAAATAGCGGTTTCGCATAACAATGATTACGGAGAAGATATTTTCTCTTTTGTAAACGGACAGTATACCACACAAGGGGGTACACACCAACAAGCATTTAGAGAAGGCTACATTAAAGTGATTCGTGATTTCTTCAAAAAAGATTACGACGTTTCTGATATTAGAACAAGTATTGTAGCGGCAGTTTCTGTGCGCGTACAAGAGCCCGTTTTTGAAAGCCAAACAAAAACCAAATTAGGTTCTCAGTATGTTTTTGAAGGTGGACCTTCTATGAAAAAATTTATAGAAGAGTTTTTAGCCAAAGAACTTGATAACTATTTACACCGTAACCCGGCAGTAGCTGATGCACTTCGTAAGCGTATCGAGCAGAGTGAAAGAGAACGCAAGGAACTCGCTGGTATTAAAAAGCTAGCCAACGAGCGTGCTAAAAAAGCAAACCTACACAATAAAAAATTAAGGGATTGTAG
>JAGNTI010000183.1 GCA_017987615.1 Sediminibacterium sp.
CCTCCTTATAAATGCCAAGCGTTAAACCATTTTGATTGAGGTCTTGCGTAGCTTCTCCTAATTTAAAACTTTGAATGAGGTGATGCGGAAAATGATTTTCAGGATCGTAGAGTCCACCATCGCCCCTGTATATCATTACCCTAACGCGCGCTAACTTTTGATGCCCGTTTTTATGCACCACATCTAATATATTTTTTTCAAGCCACTCGGGGCTCATATAAGACGGCTTGTTAAATTTTAACGTGGCCATGCTGGTAAAGAGCCTTTCGTAATGCAGTGGCGCGAGTTTAATTTGTCCATTAACCACTCGAATGGTTTCAAAACAACCATCGCCATAGCGGAAAGAACGGTTGTTAACCGATAAGCTGGCCTTATCTTGGCGGATCAAATGACCATCTAAAAAAAGAAAATCGGTTGCAGACATCGGATTAATTATAGAATGAAGGTAATTTAGCAGAACGCAAATAACAAACATGCAAGTAAAAGAAATAGTTGACCATCTAGAAAATATTGCGCCCCTGCATTTACAGGAGGCTTACGACAACTGCGGTTTACTTACCGGAACCACAGATATGACTTGCACCGGCGTGTTATGCACCCTAGACGCCACAGAAGCCGTAATACTAGAAGCGGTAGCAAGGGGTTGTAACCTGGTGGTAGCGCACCACCCTATCGTGTTTAGCGGTCTTAAAAAGATAAACGGAACAACTTATATAGAAAAGGCGGTAGTAGCAGCTATAAAGCACGATGTGGCCATTTATGCCATTCATACCAACCTCGATAATGTTATGGATGGGGTGAACGGAAAAATCGCCCAAAAAATAGGGTTAACGCAGCTTGAGATATTGGACCCAAAACCAGGTGCCGGACCGGGCATTGGCGCCGGAATAATTGGGCAATTATCAGCACCCGTAACAGAGGCAGATTTCTTACAAAATTTGGCTCATATATTTAAAATTCCTACTATTAAACATAGCCCATTTTTAGGCAAAAAACTCCAAAAAATTGCCATTTGTGGTGGTTCTGGGGCCTTTTTGACCCAAAAAGCGCTAGAAATGGAGGTAGACGCATTTGTTACTTCTGATCTCAAATACCATGATTATTTTGATGCCAACGGACAGCTTTTACTGATCGATATTGGGCACTTTGAGAGCGAACAATACACGGTAGAGCTTTTAGTTGAACTTTTACAACCTAAATTCCCTACCTTTGCCGTCCTTAAATCAGATACAAAAACCAATCCGGTTGGGTATTTCATGTAAGGCGAAGGACTCGGTTCCACAAACATTAAACTCCAAAAGAATCCTATAGTATGGCATCAGTTAAAGATTTCTCTGTAGAAGACAAATTAAAAAACCTTCTTCAACTTCAGAAGATAGACAGTAAGCTAGATGAAATTCAAGTTTTAAAAGGTGAGCTTCCAATGGAAGTAAGTGACCTTGAAGACGAGATCACTGGTTTAAATGCACGTCAAACACGTATCGAAGAAGAAATCAACGGTATTTCTGAATTCATCGAAGGAAAAAAATCGATGGTGAAAGATAGCGAAGCGCTTATTGCTAAATACGAAAAGCAAAGCGAGAACGTAAAAAACAACCGTGAGTTTGAAGCCATCAATAAAGAAATTGAAGACCAACAACTTGAAATCAAATTGTGTGAAAAGCACATTAGAGATGCGAACGAAGAATTAACTGAAAAAATCAAGGGATTAGACCTTGCTAAAAAAGCAGTTGCTTCTAAAGAAGGTGTTTTGAACCACAAAAAAAGTGAGTTAGAAAAAATCATCGCTGATACTGAAAAAGAAGAAACCGCATTAAACAAAAATAGTGCAGATGCACGTGGTCATATCGACGAGCGTTTAATGTACAGCTACGACCGTATCCGTAACAGCTACCGCAATGGTTTAGCCGTTGTTGCTGTTGACAGAGATGCTTGTGGTGGTTGCTTTAACTCAATCCCGCCTCAACGTCAATCAGAAATTCGTTTACACAAAAAAATCATCGTATGTGAAAACTGCGGTCGTATTTTAGTAGACGCTAACCTTGATGGTTCAGACAAAAAATAATACATAACTGTATAATATTTGAGTAAAGGGTAGCTATAACAGCTACCCTTTCTTATTTTTGGTATATTCATACAAGACATGAAACAGCGCAGCGCATATATAGTATTTACACGGTTCAGTTTTGGGCGTAGGTTTTTATTGGGGTTGCTGATTTTAAGCAGCGCTTTTACAAATAATGTTTGCGCGCAAAAAGTCTATGATTTTAATGCTACTTGTATTCAGGCTTATAATGAGGTAAACAAATTAAAAATTGCACCTGCCACTGCACTGATTGCAAAAGCCAAACAACAAAACCCGCAAAATTTAGTTCCCGTTTTACTAGACGCCTACACCGATTTTTATGTTTTGTTTTTACTTGAAAATCCCGCGGATTACGCGCAAAGATTTAAACGATTTGAACAAACTATTGATGCGCTTAAAGAAGGCCCAAAAAATAACCCCCTGTACAACTATTGCCTCAGCAATGTATATATCCACCGCGCCATGGTATCGTTAAAATTTGGGCACTTCTGGGACGCTGGATGGGATATTAGAAGGTCCTTTATGCTTGCCGAAGAAAACCACAAAAAATTCCCTGCCTTTACCGGTGATGATTTACTCTATGGCGCACTTCAAGGTATTGTGGGCACCGTACCCAAAGGCTATCAGTGGTTAACCAATTTACTAGGCATGCGCGGCTCACAAAAACAAGGCATGACGCTTGTTGCAAATTTTGCAAATGGTACCGATGTGTGGGCCAAATTATTTAGTCCCGAATCACATTTTATTTACCCATACCTGCTTTTTCATTTGCAAAATGAAAAAGATGCAGCACTAGCTTTTATCAAAGACAAAAAGCTGGACCTCGTTAACAATCATTTACACGCCTGGACGGCTGCTAATTTAGCACTGAACCACAAAGCAAGTATCGAAACAAAAAACATTATTGAAAACAGAAATAAAAGCGCCGACTATTTATCCCTACCCTTTTGGGATTTTGAATTAGGATGCGCCAAACTGTATGCATTAGATTTAGACGGTGCTACGCCGCTATTGACCAAATACACCGAACAATTTAAAGGCAATTTTTACATTAAAGACGCGCTTCAAAAACTGAGCTGGGCAAATTTTTTGAAGGGCGATATGCGCGCCGCCGAGGCGGCGCGCAAGCAAATTTTTTTGCGCGGCGGCACGGACA
>JAGNTI010000184.1 GCA_017987615.1 Sediminibacterium sp.
ATGCTAACCATCCTATCGCTAATGCAATAGCTGCTGCGTGGAAAACAAAAGAAGATATCCGCTGGCAAAAAATTGAAGAGCAAAAAGGACTTGGCATGTTTGCCACCGATAAAGAAGGTAATACCTACATTGCTGGATCCTTTAAAGTTGCTACACAACATACCACAGACCACAGCCACAATGTATACGTTTTAAAAAATAATATTTTATTAGGCTATATAGATGTGGCGGATGAAATTAGACCAGAAGCCAAAGAAGTAATAGCAACGCTTAAACGCATGGGGCTTCAACCCATTTTATTAAGTGGTGATAAAAAAGAAAAATGCGCAACCGTTGCAAATGAATTAGGTATCACTGAATTTTATTATGAGCAAACCCCTGCTAATAAACTAGATAAAATTGGAAACTTAAGCCTCCAAGCGCCTACTGTTATGGTAGGCGACGGCATCAATGATGCGCCAGCGCTTGCAAAAGCAACTGTTGGGGTATCATTAAGTGAGGCTTCCCAAATAGCCATGCAAAGTGCGCAAGTGGTGCTCATGAACCATGGCATTAAAAATTTACCGCTCGCTTTAGGACTTGGCAAACACACATACCTCACCATCAAAGAAAATTTATTTTGGGCCTTTGCCTATAATATTGTTGCCATTCCGGTAGCAGCTTTTGGTTATTTAAATCCAACTTTTGGCGCACTTGTAATGGGCCTTAGTGATGTAGTGCTTGCTGTCAATTCTATCAGACTCAACTTTAAAAGAGTAACACGTTAAGCGCCGCATGTCAACACCATTACAAATACTAAAAAAATATTGGGGTCATGAGCAGTTTAGGCCATTACAAGCGGATATTATTGATGCGGTAGTTGCACAAAAAGACGTGTTGGCATTACTCCCAACAGGGGGTGGCAAATCTATTTGTTTTCAGGTACCAGCACTCATGCAAGATGGCATGTGTCTAGTGATTAGTCCGCTCATTGCGCTCATGCAAGATCAGGTGAGTCACTTACAAGCAAAAGGCATTGAGGCTGCTGTCATCCATAGCGGTATGCCTTTTGGAGCTGTAAAAGAAACACTTCAAGCGTGCACTAGCGGTGCTTATAAATTTCTATACCTCTCTCCAGAACGCATCGAATCTCAATTATTTAAAGAATATTTGCCCGCACTAGACATCTCGCTGATTGCAGTAGATGAAGCGCATTGTATTGCACAGTGGGGTTACGATTTTAGACCTCCCTATTTGCGTATTGCGGCCCTAAGAACCGAACTACCGGCTGTGCCCGTTATCGCATTAACTGCTTCAGCCACTAAAGTTGTTGAAACGGATATCATAGAAAAATTAGCTTTTAAGCATTATACAATTTTTAGGCAGCCTTATAAACGCCCAGCACTTTCCTATAGTTATTTTGAAGTAGAGAGTAAGATTAATAAGACAATCGACGTAATTAATAATGTAAAGGGGGGTGGTATTGTTTATTGCAACACCAGAAAACAAACAAAAGATATTTCCGAACTGTTACAGCTTCAAAAAGTAAGTGCTGATTATTATCATGCAGGACTTAGTGCAGAAGATCGGCAGGCAAAACAAAAAAAATGGATGGTTGGTGAAACACGCGTCATGGTGTGTACATCTGCATTTGGTATGGGCATCGATAAAGATGATGTTAGAACGGTTATTCATTACGACATGCCCGACTGCCTCGAAAATTATTACCAAGAAGCTGGCAGAGCTGGACGTGATGGCAAAAAAGCCTACGCCGTTTTACTAGCTACAAGCGCGGATATCAGTAAGGCGCAAAAGCTACATGAGACAAGGTTTCCAGCTATTGATATGATTAAAAATATTTATCAATCCATCGCCAATTATTTGCAATTACCGGTTGGTGTTGGCGAAGGTGGTTACTATGATTTTAATGTATTAGAATTTTGCAACAATTTTAATTTGGACCTTTCACTCGTAACACAAACACTGAAGGTATTAGAACAAGAAGGGCATATTCAGTTTTCAGAAAATATATTTTTACCTACGCAGGTTTGCTTTACCTGTTCCAAAGAAAGTTTAGAAAATTTTGAACAGGCTTACCCCGTATTTGAACCACTTATTAAAGCGCTTCTAAGAAGTTACCAAGGAATTTTTGATAACCGTATTTCGGTATTTGAAAAAAGAATGGCTGGTATTTGTAAACTAGACATAGCAACTGTTCAAAAGCAATTTCAACAATTAGCTGCCATGGGTATCATCGAATATTTGCCTCAAAAAGAAACACCACAAATTCATTTTTTAGTAAACCGTGCGCCCGCTGCTTTTTTACACATAGACAAAGACCAGTACTTCAAAAGAAAAGAAGCTTTTACAACACGGATGAGTACCCTTATTCGTTTTGCTACAAAGCCAGGCTGCTGCCGCAGTGTTTTTATTGGCAACTATTTTGGAGACACCGATAAAGAGCCTTGTGGCATATGTGACTACTGCCTCGGGCTTAAAAAAAATAAAATAGAAGCAGATACTTTTACCGTCATAGAACAGGGGTTGTTTACATTATTAACCACATCTCCTTCCCCTATAGATCTCATTTTTGAAACGCTTGGTAAAGAAAACAAAGAGAAAATCTGGGAGGTCATGCAGTTTTTAGAATCAGAAAACAGATTGATACTGAATGAGGACGGCACGATTCAACTGGTTTAGCCCGGTTTTAACAAAATATTGGAAGTTCAAGTGCATCAACACTTATTAATTTATCTTTATTTCACATAAAATAGTATCCCATGGAAGAAGCAAAAAAATACAAGATTTTACTTTGTGAAGATGATACCAACCTAGGCATGGTTTTAAAAAATTATCTAGAACTCACAGACTATGATGTTACACTTGAGCGCGATGGCCGTTTGGGATTAGCCGCATTTCAGCGTGAAAAGTTTGACATTTGTTTGCTAGATGTTATGATGCCCAATATGGACGGGTTTACGCTAGCCGAAGCTATTAGAGATGTAGATCCTGATATGCCATTATTCTTTTTAAGTGCTAAAACCATGAAAGAAGACATCATCCAGGGGTATAAACTTGGTGCTGATGACTATATTACCAAGCCTTTTGATAGCGAAGTTTTGCTTTTAAAAATTAAAGCGATTTTAAAGCGTAGCGAAGAAGAAAATAAAATCAACGATAATATTGAATTTGATTTGGGCGGCTATCATTTTAATCCAAGACTTCGTGAATTAAAAATTGGCGCTACAGTTC
>JAGNTI010000185.1 GCA_017987615.1 Sediminibacterium sp.
TAGTGGTGCTTATAATAGAACACTTACACCATTTGGTTTTCAAAATGAAGACCGCACTTTTTGGCAAGCACCTCAACTGTATTTAGACATGAGTCCATTTGCGCACGCTAATAAAATTAAAACACCAATTTTATTGACACACGGTGAAATGGATGACAATACCGGAACATTCCCTATTAATAGTGAGCGTTTATATGCAGCCATTAAAGGGCATGGAGGGACAGTACGTTTTGTTTACATGCCTTATGAAGCGCATGGCTATAGAGGTAAAGAAAACGTATTGCACTTATTATATGAGCAAGGGCGTTGGTTGGATAAATATTTGAAAGGAAAGTAAATTACTTTATTTCAACAATTGAATCCGTACTTAAAAACCCAATGGATTGTAAAAATGTATCTGTTTCGGAAACGGTTTTTTTATAGAATGCTAAATTCTTGTAATTAAAAAAGCCATGTCCTTGACCTTCGTATAAAAATAGGTCGCATCTACTTTTTACTTTGTCCATTACAGTTTTATAGTATTTAGCCGTTTCTACAGGAATTAAGTGGTCTTTTTCGCCTAAAAATACAATGGTAGGTGGTGCGCCACTTACTATGTTGTGTAGTGGCGAAAACTGCTTGTAGGCATCTCCAATTCTTTCATAGCCATAACCGCCGGGGCCATTATCAAACACCGGATTAAATAATACGAGTGCGTTAGGGATGCAGCTAACAGACGTATTGTCTGTGCTTTCATTGTAATCCGTTATAAGTGCCGTGGCAGCTGCTAAATGGCCTCCAGCTGATCCACCACTAGCTACAATTTTTGAAGGATCTATTTGTAAATCGTTGGCATGTGCTCTAATATACCTGATGGCCGATTTTGCGTCTTTTAAAGATTCGAAAGGAGTGGCTTTATGCTTTTCTTTTACACGGTAATCTACTAGAATACAAGTCATGCCTCTTTGGCTAAAATAAATAGCTTGAGGCTCAAACTGTTTAACAGTGCCACTATTCCAACCTCCACCAAAAAAGAAAACCATGACTGATGATTTCTTATTTGGCATTTTTGTTGCAGAAGGATACACGGTTAAATATAATTGTGTCGTGTCTACTGTTTTATATAGTATTTGTACTTGGGCGTAACTCGCTAAATGAGCTAAGCATAATAAGAGTAGTGTAAAAAAATATCTTTTTTTCATATGCTAAACCTTTTATTTAGATAAACCAATTTTACGTGTAATCAATTGATAATAAGCATTGGCATATTGCATCATCCCAATATCATTGGGGTGCGTGCCATCTAGTGTGCTCTCTGTATCAAAACCAATTTGACTTGCAGTAAGCTCGTAAATATCTTTAATGCCTTCTTTTTTCATTTTTTTAAATACCGCTGCCGAAATCTTACTAACCGCAATATATTTTTGCGCCATAACCGTATCTAAATTAATGCCGTCTTTGCCGCTGCAATGCTCTGTAAATATGATTGGAACACCCGGATGTTTTTTATGGATTTCTATTTGTGCATGACGCATTCTTTTTTCTATTTCTTCGGCACTAAATCTTGTTTTGTCCCAAAGGTTTGGCATACAATCTAAAATATATAGTTTGGCATCAATTTCATTAATCAGGTCAATCATGGCTGGCTCGAGTTGCCCATTTCCAGAAAAGCCAAGGTTAATCATTTTTGAATTTAGTTTTCTGCCTAAAATATTGGTCCACCCAAGCCCGGGCCTGCTTGCATAAGCACCATGCATAATAGATGTACCATACGCTACAATTGGTTTATTATTTTGTGCGGGTAGTAATGTACAAGTAGAATTTTCAGGAACGCCAATTTCTAACCACGACACAGCATTACATAGTGGAAGGTACAGTCTAAAAAAATCAAAGCTTCCTGCATCTTTAATATTTTCAAATTTATAGGTAATGGTATCTTTAAAATAAACGGTCGCTTTGGTCCAGTTCCATCCACCTAAAGGGTCTTTGCTATACAAGTCTACACCACTTACGCCAGTAGCTGGCATTTGCGCCATGGCTTGTGCACCTTTAACCTTGAGCCTTACATAAATAGTGCTGCTATTGGTGGTAAAATTGATATACTCGCCAGCAGTGTGTTTAGATAAGTCCCAAAGCACCGGCCTCACCATACTTTGTGCTTTTTGCGGTAGCCTATCGTACGGAAAAGTGTATCCATCATTCCATCCGCGGCCATCAATGCACTGTTCCGTCATTTTTGTAGGGTCTATCCATTTAATGTTACTGCTTTGCCCGTAAGCAATATTTGTGATGAGTAAGAGTGCTAGTAGGTATTTCATATCATTACTTTTTAGTTGTTTTTATTTTTTCAAGTTCTTCGGTTAGAGTGCGCACCATTTCTGGATATTTTGCATACACATTATTTTGTTCCGAAGGATCTTCTTTTAAATTATATAGTTGTACAGCAGGCAAATTATTTTTAGCCGCCTGATTTTCGGTTGGCGCACTCCATCCGCCAGAGCCTCTGCAAATAGCTAGTTTCCAATCTCCTTTTCTGATGGCAAAATAGCCATCTATAGAGTGATGAATAGTGCTGGTTCTTTGGTAAGCCGTTTTTTTGGATGGAGTAAGTAATGGAAGTAGGCTATAGCTATCTTGACCCGCATTATTTTGCAAATTTGTATTGAGTAAATCGGAACAGGTAGCCATAAAATCGGTGAGACAAATAGTAGTATTGTTAATGCTGTTTGCTTTTACATGACCAGGCCATTTTACAATAAACGGAACACGGTGCCCGCCCTCGTAGATATCAGCTTTAGTGCCTCTGAACCCTGCACTTGGGTCATGTCCTTTTTCACGTAATTCTTTAAAGTTAGCAGTGGGAGAACATCCATTATCACTGGTGAAAACAATCATTGTGTTTTTATCTAGGTTATTGTCTTTTAAATACTGAAGTAATTCACCAATTTTAGCATCCGTCATTTTTACAAAATCGCCATAGGCATTGGTAGCTGTTGTGCTATTATAATTACTAGAAGGAAGTATGGGCGTATGCGGAGAGGCAAGTGCTAAATATAAAAAAAATGGATCTTTTTGTTTAGAAGCTTTGCTGATGTACTGAATAGATTTGCTCACAAAAGTATCTAGTACGTCTTGATGTTTAAAATCATTGCCAATAGGTCCTGCGCGCCAAAACCCTTGCCCACCTTGTTCTTGAATACTGTCTATACGTGTAGCAGTAATTTTATTTCCATCAATATAAAAATAGGG
>JAGNTI010000186.1 GCA_017987615.1 Sediminibacterium sp.
CTTGGGCAGGTAGTCTTTATTTTTGCGATTAGTTTTTTAGTCGTTTCTTCTATGACTTCCATTCTTGATGGATTCAAGTGCGCACGCATATCAGTTTCTGCATACACAGATCCATAGGTTGCCATATACTGCCTAAAAGTTTCAAGTAATTCTTTGGCATCAACAATACCTTTTGCAATAGCAGTATAGCCCTCTTTTTTATCTTTTAAAATTAGCCCATGGCCCGGAAACAAAGCACTTTGTGCAAATGCCAATAAGTCTTCTTCAGAACTTACTTCTTTGGCATTGTAATTTGTTTTTGTTGAAACTTCTCGTACAGTAATTTCTAATCCATTTTTTTTATCGATTAGTACAAGTAGTTCATCGTCTGCAGGTAAAAAATAAAGGAGTGGATGAGCACCAAAAGAGCCCTCACTCGCAACTGCTAAATCAGTGCCAGTAAGTTCCATGGCAAGCATACACTTTTGTTTAGCGGCGTCGATGGGGCTTAATGCCCTTTCAATTTCGCCACAAAAAGTACCAAGTACATCTGTATCTAAATTTTCAGGTACGATGCAATTAACGCCCAGCTCTTTTTCAAGTAGCGGCGTTATGGCATGTTGTTTTTTGTGCTTGGTTGCTATTACAATTGACCGGCCTTCAAAAAATTTATGCTGGCTCATTTATGTAGTCAATATGAATATTCGATGTAACTTTTAGAGTTACATTTTTATTAGTAGCTGCTGCAATGATTGTTTCAAGTTTTGCCAGTTCAGCTTTTAAGAATTCAACTTTTTCTAAAGCAGCAGTGTCTGTTTTTCCAAAGCGCTCTACATGACTTACATTTTTTTGCGAATGAAAGTTTATTTTCATCGTAAACATATTTGTTAATACGTCTTTTGCTTCTGCTAGATTAAATGTGCCATCAATGAGTGTTACTTTATTATTTTCCATGTTGGTTGTTTTGAATTTTTTTGATTTTTATTTATTGACCTTGACCTAATGAGTAGGCAGGCGTGCCGTCAAATGCATACAGGTTCTCGGTTTTAATGGCATCAATGTCTTCTTCGATGGCTTTTTCTAAAAGCTCAATGATATCTGTTTTATACATTTGTTCGCCATTTTTTGCTTTAAATCTACATCTCCAATGATCGGTGCAAAATGTTTCTCTAAATCCATCAGGCCATACTTTAATACCTCTATTGGTAATCATAGAAAGGTAAATGCCTTTGCTTTCCATTTTCTGAATTTTTGCCGCTAGTTCATTCGGATCTGAACCTCCCCAATGCACAAAAAGGTCCACGCCTTCTAATGTTTTTGTGGCTGGCTCTTTTCTTTTATACTTTGGAAGTTCAATAGCCAAGTTGTTAGAATAAGCAACTGCTTTTAGCACCGATGGTTTTTGTCCTAAATTGGCAATAACAGCAGCTGCAAATTCTTTGGTACCTACTTTTTGTTTGCTGGTACCTTCTTTAAATATATCTGGGGTATGGGTTCCGTCTTCGATGGTTTTAAGCCATGCGTTTTGAATTTTTTCTGCAACGTCAGCTTGTCCAATATGGTTTAACATCATAATTGCGCCCTGTAATAGGCCAGATGGGTTTGCAATGTTTTTGCCAGCGATATCTGGTGCCGATCCGTGAATGGCTTCAAACATTGAGCACTCTTCACCAATATTGGCAGAGCCTGCAAGTCCTACAGATCCTGTGATTTGTGCAGCCACATCACTTAAAATATCGCCGTATAAGTTAGGCATTACAATCACGTCAAATACTTCTGGTGTATCTGCTAATTTAGCAGCACCAATATCAATAATCCAGTGTTCGTTTTGAATGTTTGGATACTCTGCCGCAATTTCATTAAATACTTTACGAAACAAACCATCAGTTTGTTTCATGATATTGTCTTTTGTAAAACAGGTTACTTTTTTTCTGTTCTGTTGTTTTGCATATTCAAAAGCGTATCTAATAATTTTTTCGCAACCAGGTCGGCTAATCAATTTTAAGCACTGAACTACTTCATCTGTTTGTTGGTGTTCGATACCAGCATATAAGTCTTCTTCATTTTCTCTTACAATCAAGATGTCCATGATTGGATGCTTTGTTTTCACAAACGGATGCAAGCTCATGCATGGTCTAATATTTGAGTAGAGGCCTAAAAATTTTCTAGTAGAAACGTTCAAACTTTTGTAGCCACCACCCTGAGGGGTAGTGATGGGTGATTTTAAAAATACTTTGTTGGTTCTAATAATATCCCATGACGCTGGTGCAATGCCCGCCGTATTTCCGGCCAAAAACACTTTTTCTCCAATTTCAATTTCATCAATGGCAAATTTTGCCCCTGCTGCGGTCAAAATACTTAGGGTTGCGTCCATGATTTCTGGTCCAATGCCATCACCTTTTGCTACTGTTATTCTCGTCATTGCTTTAGATTTTTTGATGCCGCAAAATTGGGGGTTTAAATACATAAATTTCTATTTATATTTGTTATCGATATCATAAACAAAAATTATGAATTACACCCTTAATCAGCTTCAGGTTTACTTAAAAGTGGTGCAAACCCAGAGTGTAACAAAGGCCTCTGTGGCACTTAACCTATCACAACCGGCGGTGTCCATTCAATTAAAAAACTTTCAGGATCAATTTGGGGTACCATTAATTGAGGTTATTGGCCGAAAGGTATACATCACAGATTTTGGTAAAGAGATTGCTGAAGCCGCCGAAAACATCATAAACCAGGTGTATGCCATCAATTACAAATCGTTGGCTTATAAAAATCAGTTAACGGGCCGGTTAAAAATTGCGTCTGTATCTACTGGTAAGTATGTGATGCCCTTTTTTTTATCTGGATTTATGCGTCAGCACGCTGGTGTTGAACTTTTAATGGATGTAACCAATAAAAACAAGGTATTTGAAAGTTTAAAAAACAATGAAATAGATTTTGGACTGGTTTCATTTTTACCGTCTCTTTTGGACATTGATAAACTAGACTTATTGCAAGACAAATTGTACTTAGTAGGTAAGCGCGAAACAAATCAACAGGAAAATGTTACGACAAAAAAAATGTTTGAAAACCTACCAATTATTTTTAGAGAGCAAGGCTCAGGTACTAGACAGGTGATGGAAAAATTCTTACAAAGCAATAATATTACTGTATTGCGTAAAATGGAGCTTACTTCTAATGAGGCTGTTAAACAGGCGCTGTTGGCGGGTCTTGGCTATTCTATTATGC
>JAGNTI010000187.1 GCA_017987615.1 Sediminibacterium sp.
CCCTCATACCCATCATCATCCAACAATTCAGATCCATCGGCGGCTGTGGTTGCAAGTTCGTCACAACGGTTATTGAATTTATTTTCGGCGTGGCCTTTAACCCAAACAAATTTGATGGTAAAATCTTTGGCTAGTTTAGCATATATAAGCCAGAGGTCTTTGTTTTTTTTGCCACCTTTAAAATTGGTTTTGATCCAATTGTCTAGCCATTTTTTTTCGACACTGTTTACAATGTACTGGCTATCGGTATAAATAGTAATAGGTATGTTTTTTTTGGTAACCGCCATAAGTGCTTGAATCACACCCATAAGTTCCATGCGGTTGTTGGTGGTGTATTTATATCCACCCCAAAGTTCCTTTACTTTTTCGCCCCAAATTAATAGGGCACCATAACCACCAGGGCCTGGGTTTCCTCTCGATGAACCGTCTGTATATATAACTAGTGGATGTGCTTTTTTCTCCGTCATAGCTGGGCATAAAAATACGTTCTTTTGTCTTTTTTATTATATTTAAGTATGCTATATGATTATATAATTATTGGAGCAGGCTCGGCGGGCTGTGTTTTGGCAAATCGTTTGTCAGAAAACCCGGCTACAAAAGTACTTTTAATAGAGGCGGGAGGACCCGATTCTAAAATGGAAATTAATATTCCGGGGGCCTATTCAAAATTAAATAATACTGAAGTTGATTGGGCATTTTGGACCGAACCTTGCGAGGCGGTAAGCAATCGAAAATTATTTATTCCAAGAGGAAAAGTTTTAGGAGGATGTAGTGCTACCAATGCAATGGCGTATGTGCGTGGCAATAAACAAGATTATGATAGTTGGGCAGCACTTGGTAACGAAGGTTGGGATTATGCATCGGTACTGCCATATTTTAAAATGTCGGAGCGCAATTTAAATTTCACAAATGAATATCATGGAACGGATGGCCCCATGCATGTAACACATGCTGCGGCTCCTTCTAATGTGGCTACTGCATTTGTTGAAGCCTGCGCACAGAAAGGCATAGCGTCTAATCCAGACTATAATGGTGCTGAGCAATTAGGTGCAAGTCTTTTACAATTTACCATTAAACATAACCAGCGTCATAGTACGGCTGCTGCATTTTTAAAACCCATACTTAAACGAAAAAATTTAATTGTATTAACGCATACTTATGTAAAACGTGTGTTGCTAGAGTCAGGTGTTGCAGTAGGTGTGGAGGTAAAAAATAAAAATGGTCAAACAGAAATATACAATTGCAACAAAGAAGTAATTGTTGCAGCGGGGGCGATTCAATCTCCACAAATTTTAATGTTGTCTGGAATTGGTGATAAAAATGAATTGTCAAAACATGGCATTTTAGCCGTTACGCATTTACCGGGTGTTGGTAAAAATTTACAAGATCATGTATGGAGTGGGGCAAGTGCACTAGCAACGGTTCCTACCGGAAATGACTTATTAAAGCCAATTAAAATGGGCATGGCGGGTCTTCAGCACATTTTATTTAAAACTGGGCCGCTTTCCAATAGTCCGCTAGAGGCCAATGCATTTTTTAAATTAGAGGAAGATGGTAGTTTGGGAGAGGGGCAGCCTAATGTTCAGTTTCATTTTGTGCCTTTAACGGTAAAGCCCGATTATTCTACAGATATATATAATGTTAATACGTACCCTACATACAGTGGATTTTCTATCATGGCCATTATTTTGCATCCTAAAAGTAGGGGTCAAATTAAATTAAAGTCATCTAACCCCTCGGAGCCACCAAGTATTGCACTGAGTCCTTTATCTGACCCTGATGATAGAGCCTTACTTGTAAAAGGAATGCGTAAGGCCATCGAAGTACTTCATGCGGGTGCTTTTGACTCTTTTAGAGATGGCGAAATGCTACTTCCTGCACCTCCAGCCACTGATCAAATAATAGCAGATCATATCAATAAAACCCTTGAAACCCTCTACCATCCGGTAGGTACCTGTAAAATGGGTAATGATGCTCAAGCGGTTGTAAATCATGAGCTTAAAGTGCATGGTATTGCCAATTTACGTGTTATTGATGCATCCATTATGCCTACCATTGTTTCTGGAAATACCAACGCCGCCACCATCATGATTGCCCAAAAAGGGGCTGACATGATAATCGGTTAAATTTTTGGAACTATTGTGTGATAATTACACATTGTTTATTAATTTAGCGAGCAATAAAACGATTGTGTTGGCCAAGGAAAAGAATTTGGATACCCTCATGCATAAAAAGGTAGATGCAACATCTACGTATAGCCTTGTTTCAAAGAAGGCTATTGGCTTTACGTTGGTATTTCAATTACGGTTTACAACCCAGTTTGGTCAAATTATATATGTTGTTGGTAATCATCCACTTTTAGGAAACAACGACATCGAAAAAGCGGTTCCGCTTACGTATTTAAATGAAAATTACTGGAATCTTACTATAGCATTTGGTGCTGAAGATATTGTAGATGAAAGCGTTAGCTATCAATACTTTATTAAAAATGCAGATGGTACCATTAGTTATGATTGGGGTAAGGATAAAACATTTAACCCATCTGCCATTAAAACAGAGTCGGTTTTATTTGTAGATAGTTGGAATGCAGCAGGATATTTTGAAAATGCATTTTATACAGAGCCATTTAAAAATGTGCTTTTAAAAAATAGTTTTGCAATTATTGATGTGCCAACACCTAAAATTGTTACGCATCAATTAAAAGTAAAAAGTCCTTTATTAACTCCTACACAAACCATTTGTTTGCTAGGAGACAGTGCACATTTACAAGCCTGGGATGCAAAAAATCCAATCTTGCTTTCTCGTAAAGAGGGGGAAGATTATTTTTCAGTATCCCTTGATTTATCAAAAGCCAAATTTCCGATTGCTTATAAATACGGGATATATGATGTTGCTAAAAAATCATTTGTTGCTTTTGAAAACGGAAACAATCGGATTTTACATGATGCACCAAGCGCTAGCAAACTTACCGTCGTAAACGATGGATTTACACTCCTTCCTAACAATACATGGAAAGGAGCAGGGGTTGCTATTCCAGTATTTAGTTTACGTTCTAATAATGGGCTAGGAGTTGGAGAATTTGCAGATATTAAATTACTAGTAGACTGGGCAAAAAAAGTAGGTCTTAAAAAAATTCAATTACTACCTATTAATGATACCACTGCAACGCACTCATGGAAAGACTCTTATCCATATGCTGCTATTTCTGC
>JAGNTI010000188.1 GCA_017987615.1 Sediminibacterium sp.
CGTTGTAATTAAAACGAACAAGGTCTTTGTTTTGAGAGCCGCTAAATAAGTAACCCTGCATTTCATTGTAATGTTCAAATAAGGCTTCGTCTTTACCTAGTTTGTGCTCCCACCATAATAGTTGGCTGTAATTAGCAAAGCTTTCATTAACAGTTAAGTTACTCCAGCTCTCTGCTGTTACATAATCACCAAACCACTGATGAAATAATTCGTGCGCAATGGTTGATTCCCAACTGTTGCCATCCACTAGTTCGCGTGCATCTTGTTGCGCGCTTTCTTGGTGAAGGGTAGCGGTGGTGTTTTCCATTGCGCCGCTCACATAATCGCGCGCAGTCATTTGCGCATATTTAGCCCAAGGGTATTCTACACCTAATTTTTTAGAGAAAAACTCCATCATAGCAGGGGTTTCGCCAAATATTTTGCGTGCTACTTTTTCATAATCTTTTTCTACATAGTAGCTAACTTCTTTGCCTTTGTACGTGTCTTTTACAACGGCGTAATCACCCATGCCTATAAAAAATAAATAAGGCGCGTGTGGTTGTTTCATTTCCCAAGTATCTGTTCTAGTACCGTCACTATTTTTAACTTGACTGGTTAATAAACCATTGGATAAACTCACAAACTTCGCAGGTACTTTTAATCTAAATGTTTGGGTAGATTTTTGATTGGGCTTATCAATGGTTGGAACCCATACCGATGTTCCTTCTGTTTCACCTTGGGTCCAAACCTGTGTAGGCTTGTTTTTTTCGGTACCCATTGGATTGATAAAATATAAACCTTTAGCATCTGTGATAGCTGCGCTACCAGTGCCTTTGTAGTCGTTTGGTTTAGCTGTGTAACTAATATATATAGTGTACTTTTCGTTTTTTACATAGCTTTTATCGAGCTGTACGTTGAGCGTCATGCCATCGTTTGTAAATTTCAATGGCGTGTTTTTGCCATTTTTTACAACCGCTACTTCTTTAACGTCCATACCTTTTGCATCGAGTACTAAATTGCTTGTAGGGTAGTGGTGAGGGTGTAATGTAAGTTTTACTTTACCTACAAGCCAGGCGTTTGTAAAATCAAAACTGGCATCTAGTTCTGTGTGTACTAGATCGTTTGTTTTGGTAGCAGTGGCCTGATACACTTCTTTTTTTACAGTGGTTGCTGGTTTGTTTTGAGCTTGAACGCTTATTGCAATTGCAAAAAGCAAGCAGCTCATGATTCCTATTTTTTTCATATCTATTTATTGAGCCATAAAGATAGTAGACTGCAATTATTGCTACATACTCATTTATTATGAGCGGTAGATTTTAACTTTCTTATTAGAATGAATTAGATTTGAGCCCATAATAGCACGCAATGTCAAGGTATTTTATAGAAGTGGGGTATGAGGGAACGTCCTTTTGTGGCTTCCAAATACAGGATGGGCAGGAAACGGTCCAGTCTGTGGTGGCTGCTGCTTTGCAAACGGTGCTTAAAGAACCTACTGCACTAACCGGATCTTCTCGTACCGATGCTGGCGTGCATGCCAAGCAAAACTTTTTTCATTTTGATACGGAGCTGGCTATAACGGGTAAACATATATATAGTATGAATGCCATACTGCCGCCAACCGTTGTTGTTAATAATATATATGCGGTAGCACCAGAAGCCCATGCGCGTTTTGATGCACTTTCCAGAACCTACACCTACACGGTTACCACCAAAAAAGATCCTTTTTTAATTGATAAAGCCTGGCATTTTCCTTTCCCGGTATCTCTAGAAACCTTGCAGGCCATGGCTTTGGAGCTTCCTAATCATCAAGATTTTGAAGCATTTTCAAAAAAAAATGCGGGTAACAAAACAAATATTTGTGCCATCGAAATCTCTAATTGGCAAACCATTAGCCCTTCTGCTTTCACTTATACCGTAAAATCAAACCGCTTTTTAAGGGGTATGGTGCGCGGTTTGGTAGGAACCATGCTCCGAATTGCTAGGCAATCTGGATCAAAAGAGGAGGCCGTTGAAGCCTTTAAAGCAGTGATTTTGTCAAAAGATCCTAGTTTATGCGATTTTAGTACCCCCGCTAAAGGCCTTGTTTTGGAAATAGTTGCCTATCCGGCGCCTGTCCTTAAACAGCCCATTTAGGTTCAAAATGAGCGAGTTACGCAATACAATCTATTTATTTTAAAATTATTTTGCTTCTGTAACCCTTGTCTGGCTTGCATTTGAACAAAATCTATTGAAAATCAATGCAAAAAGATTTGGCAGAAAGAAATTCACCCTTATCTTTGCAACCCGCTTTGAAAAAAGAGGGGGTTCTTTGAGACAAGTTTTACAGATAAAGGCAGAAAAAAATTCCAAGTTTTTTCCAAAAAAATTTGGTGGCTCAAAAATGAGTCCTATCTTCGCCGCCCGTTCAACAAAACGGGAGTTCTTGTAAAAGCAGCGAAAGGGGTTTAACGAATTTTTCTAGTATTTATTTTATATAAATTTTGCTAGTTCAAAATAACCTCTTATCTTTGCCCTCCGTTTGAAAAAAACGGGTTTTCTCAAGTAGTTCTTAATTTGAATTTTTAGGTCAAAAACATCCAGTAAAAAACTAAAATTTTTTACAAATATTTTTGGCCAGTAAAATATCGGCCCTTACCTTTGCACCCCCAATAAAATGGGAAAGGCTTAAGTAAAGCCAAAAGATCTTTGAAAGTTTGGAAGTAACAGCACAATAAAACATAATTACAAATTAGTTTTCTTGTAAGGTTTAAGTAATCAAAAAAAATAACAAAACATATCCGACGTTAATTTCGATTAATTTGAGATTATAGTCAGATCAAACAACATTTACAATGGAGAGTTTGATCATGGCTCAGGATGAACGCTAGCGGCAAGCTTAATACATGCAAGTCGTGGGGCAGCATGAAGTAGCAATACTTTGATGGCGACCGGCAAACGGGTGCGGAACACGTACACAACCTTCCGATAAGTGGGGAATAGCCCAGAGAAATTTGGATTAATACCCCGTAACATTGCGATGTGGCATCACATTGCAATTATAGCTTCGGCGCTTATTGATGGGTGTGCGTATGATTAGATAGTTGGCGGGGTAACGGCCCACCAAGTCTACGATCATTAGCTGATGTGAGAGCATGATCAGCCACACGGGCACTGAGACACGGGCCCGACTCCTACGGGAGGCAGCAGTAAGGAATATTGGTCAATGGACGAAAGTCTGAACCAGC
>JAGNTI010000189.1 GCA_017987615.1 Sediminibacterium sp.
CGCCTTTAGTGGTGATGACTAGGTCAATGTTTCCATGACGCGCAATTTGCTCTAGCATATGATCAAAAAAACCAAGACCGGTGTGTATCTGTGCGATGCCGGATCCCGAAAGGTTTAGTTCTACTTGAATTTTTGTTTCGTTGGTGTTTCTAGCATGGCTCACTTTTCGGATGCCTAGCTTTAAAAAACTATAAACGTCTTCCCAATTACTTGTTTCAAGCGCAATGGTGCTGCGGAGTTCAGCGTCCTGCTCCGGTGTAAGCGGGTGCAAAGGACTTTTAAAATAGATGGCTTTACAACCTAGGTTTTTGGCCAGTTGTATATCGGTGTAGCGGTCGCCAATTACGAATGAGTTGCTCAAATCGTAAGCCGGATTATTAATCAGATGCGTAAGTAAGCCCGTGCCCGGCTTACGCGTAGGCGCATTTTCGTGTGCAAAGGTTGTATCGATAATCACTTCATCAAACGTGAACCCTTCGCCTTCAAGTGTGCGAAGCATTAAATTTTGATAGGGATAAAAAGTATCTGCAGGATAGCTAGGCGTACCAAGTCCATCCTGGTTGGTCACCATTACTTTATAATAATCTAGTGAGGCGGCAATATTAGAGAGTCCAACAATAGCGCCTGGTACAAAGCTTGTCTTGTCTGTGCTATCTACCTGAAAATCTTGCGGCGGTTCCCTTAAAATCACCCCATCTCTATCTATAAATAATATCCGCTTCATACCGCTTGTTTAAATCTCTATTTTAATTTACTTCTTATTTGCTTGACCTGTGTAAGTGTTACAGGGCCAGCTTTATTAGACCAATTGCTTCTAATAAAAGTTAGCACATCTGCAATTTGTTGATCTTTTAAATCGTCGGCTGCAGGCATTGCATTAGCATAAAACTCGCCATCAATTTCGATGCGGTCGTTTAAACCTTTCACAATATATTTTACCAGTTTTGCAATGTCAGATCCATTAACCGTGCTTGAAGCATCTAGTGGAGCGTTGAGCTTTGGAACGCCACCCCCATCTGCTTGATGACAAACCATACAGCGCTGTAGGTATACCATTTTTCCGCGTGCTGCACTAGCTGCGGCTAATTTATTATTTGTTTGTGCCGTAACTGTTGTAAAAGAAATCATCACTACAACAAACACTAAAAAAATACGCTGCATGCTTACTTATTTTTGATACATGATTCTGTAAATCGTTCCTTTTACGTCGTCTGAAATATAGAGTGATCCATCAGGTCCTTCTGCTAAACCACAAGGGCGGTGCTGTGCATCACGTGGATTTTTAACCACTGTTTTTCCAGAAAATCCATCAGCAAATACTTCCCATTTACCCGTTGGCTTGCCATTTTCATAAGGTACAAAAACTACATAGTAGCCTTCTTGTGGAAGAGGAGATCTATTCCATGAGCCATGAAACGCAATAAATGCGCCATTCTTATAACGAGCAGGAAATTGATTGCCGGTATAAAACAATAAGCCATTTGGCGCCATATGCGCAGGAAACGCCATAGCCGGATTAATATATTTATCGTCTACAGTTTTTTTACCATCGCCACCATATTCTGGCGCCATCATTTTTTTACCTTTTACATGATCGTAATAAACATAAGGCCAACCTGCGTTATCACCTTTATTAATCGCATACATGGTTTCAGAAGGAAGCTCGGCACTTACAGTAGTATCATATAAATCAGGAAATAAATTGTTGAGCATATCTCTACCATGCTGCGTAACAAACAACTGATTGAGTTGGTTGTTCCAATCAAGTCCTACCACATTTCTAAGGCCTGTTGCGTATCTAACCCCGGTTGCATAGGTTTGATTTAATTGATCTATTTTAAACTGCCAGATACCACCTGCCGAATCTAAAATTGGACAAGGCATCATACCCATAGAACCTTTGGTACGGTCTTTTTCTTGACATGAATTGGATGGCGCACCCACATTTACATAAATATTGCCCGCATTGTCTAGCGTAATAGATTTTGAATTGTGCTGTCCTTTATCAACAAGTCCGGTTACAAGTGTTGCTGCTGCATTTTCATCTACGATATCACCGTTTTCATTTAGTGCATACTTAAACACTTCTTTATTTGAACTAGCGTATAAATAATTCCCTTTGATGGCAATACCCGTTCCAATATAATTAGCAAATGTTGTTTTTGTTTCAGTTCTGCCATCACCATCCGTATCTTTTAAAACAACAATTCCTTTTCCATTATCGAGTCTTTCGAGTTTTGCATAAATAGCCCCTTGCTTATTTACTGCAATATGTCTTGTACGACCTACATTATCTGCTACTTTTAATGCTGCAAATCCTTTAGGCAATGTTAAGCCTGCATTATCTGTGTCGGGCTTAATATTTTGCGCAGAAGGGCTAGTTGCTGCAAGTAGCATCAAAATAAACAAGCTTGAGAAAACCGAAATTTGAGTAACTTTTTTCATAGTGTATTAATTGTTGTATAAATAGAACCCTAATATAATTATTATTTAAACGTAATGGTCATTTTGTTTACTTGTTATACCAGGCCTGCATGGCGTCTACTAACAAAGTGTTTTCTTTTTCGGTACCAATGGTAATACGTAGGCAGTTTTCGCAAAGTTCCACGTTACTGCGGTCTCTTACCACTATTTGCTGTGTTAACAAAAAGTCATACACGGCCCTAGCTTCTGCTATTTTCACAAGTAAAAAATTAGCGTCGGAGGGATATACTTTTTCTACGGTCGGCATTTGTCTAAACACACCCGCAAGGGCTTCCCGCATGTCTACAATAATTTTTATCATATCGTTTACCTGCCCTACCTCTTCTAATGCTTTAAGCACCAGTTCTTGGGTAGCGGTATTGATATTATACGGAGGTTTTACTTTATCTAAAATAGAAATAATCTTTACAGAAGCAAATGCCATACCCAGTCTTAAACCGGCAAGTCCCCATGCTTTACTAAGGGTTTGTAACACAACGAGATTTGGATAATCCGCTAACTCCTGAATAAAAGATTTTTGTTTCGAAAAATTAATATAGGCTTCGTCTATTACCACTATCCCATTAAAATTATTGAGCACCATTTCTATAGATGCACGCTCTATAGAATTACCGGTTGGATTATTAGGCGAGCAAATCCAAATAATTTTTGTGTTAAGGTCAATTAAATTTTCGAGATGAATAAGATCCAACTGAAAATCAGGAAG
>JAGNTI010000190.1 GCA_017987615.1 Sediminibacterium sp.
GCCTATTAAAAAATTACCAAGTTGGCATCAAGGAAAAGGTACGCCAGGATGGTTTTTTATGAGTGAAATAACCGTCAATAATTAAACGAGATAGGCAAACACATTATCGTTTTTGTTGATTGCTGTATAATTAATGTTATAACGTTTCATGTTATCAATCAGCACTTGATAGTTTTCTTGCGCTTGTAATTCAATAACAACTAGTGCGGGCGCACTATCTTTATTATTTTTTCGCATGTACTCAAAACGGGTAATATCGTCGGTGGGACCTAATACATGGTTTACAAATTCTTTTAATGCGCCTGGCCTTTGTGCAAACCGAATTAGAAAATAATGTTTGAGGCCTTCATACTGTAAAGAACGCTCCTTGATTTCCTGCATACGTTCAATGTCATTATTGCTTCCACTTACAATACACACTATTTTTTTCCCTTTTATTTGATCGGCATAATCATCTAAAGCAGCAACAGCAAGTGCACCAGCGGGTTCTACCACAATGGCTTCTTCGTTGTATAATTTTAAAATAGTAGAACAAATTTTACCTTCCGGTACTAGGTGCATGTCATCAATAACGCGTTTGCAAATGTCAAAGGTTGCATCTCCTACACGCTTAACGGCAGCGCCGTCCACAAAACTATCAATCTGATCTAATTGAACGGGATGCCCAGCTTTAATCGCCGTAAGCATAGACGGGGCACCTTCTGGCTCAACGCCTATAATTTTAGTAGCGGGTGCATAGGTTTTAAAATAAGCACCAACGCCAGCGCTCAGTCCGCCTCCACCAACGGGTAAAAAAATAAAATCGATATCCTGTTGATCTTCTAAAATTTCTATGCCTACCGTAGACTGGCCTTCAATAATGCTGATATTATCAAATGGAGGAATAAATGTTAAACCATGCTCCTCCGTATATTTTTTGGCAGCTACTGCACAATCATCAAATGTGTCACCTATCAATTTAACTTCTACAAAGCCTTCTCCAAACATTTTTGTTTGACTAACTTTTTGATTGGGTGTAATGATGGGCATAAAAACCACGCCCTTTACATTTAACTTTTTACAGCTATACGCAAATCCTTGGGCGTGGTTTCCAGCGCTTGCACACACCACCCCTTTAACGAGTTGGTTAGGCGGCAACAAGCTCATCATATTATAAGCACCTCTTAATTTATAAGAGCGAACAATTTGTAAGTCCTCTCTTTTTAAGTACACGTCGCAAGCATACTTACGCGACAAATTATGATTGTACGTAAGTGGCGTCTTTTTTACAACGTCTTGCAAACGTGCATAGGCACCGGCAAAGTCTAATTGAAAATCATTTGAATCCTGCATGAACCTTCTAATTATTTTTGATTCTCCGGACGTAAGCTTCTTACTGTTTTACCAGCCTGCCATAGTTCACTATCGCGTAGTTCTGCTAATTCTACTTCTAATTTTTCGCGGTAATCTGGCTTGCTATTGCTTTCAATAGATTTTGCAGCTTCTTTACCTGCAGCTACACTTTCATAGAGTTCCGTAAACACAGGCTTGGTTGCATCTCTAAATTTTTTCCACCAATCAAGCGCACCACGCTGTGCAGTCGTAGAACAGTTAGCATACATCCAGTCCATACCGTTTTCGGCAACTAATGGCATTAATGATTGTGTTAACTCTTCTACTGTTTCATTAAATGCTTCCGAAGGTGTGTGACCCTTACTACGTAGCACTTCATATTGAGCAGCAAAAATACCCTGGATCGCACCCATTAATGTGCCACGCTCACCCGTTAAATCAGAAAAAACTTCTTTTTTGAAATCTGTTTCAAATAAATAACCACTACCAATAGCAATACCAAGTGCTACTACGCGCTCAAATGCTTTTCCAGTAGCATCTTGGAAAATTGCATAGCTAGAGTTTAAGCCACGGCCCTGTAAAAACATACGGCGAAGTGAAGTGCCTGATCCTTTGGGTGCTACTAAAAACACGTCAACATCTGCTGGAGGAACAATACCTGTTTGTTCTTTATATGTAATACCAAATCCGTGAGAAAAGTAAAGTGCTTTACCTGGTGTTAAATGTTTTTTTACAGTTGGCCACATCGCAATTTGCGCTGCGTCACTTAATAAATAACAGATAATGGTTCCGCGCTCAAGTGCCTCTTCAATTTCAAATAATGTTTGACCAGGAACAAAACCATCAGCTACTGCCTTATCCCAACTTTTGGAATTTTTACGCTGACCTACAATAACGTTTACGCCATTTTCTTTTTGATTAAGCGCCTGGCCTGGACCCTGAACACCATAACCAATAACCGCTACCACTTCATCTTTTAATACTTCTTGTGCTTTTGCTAATGGGAATTCTTCACGTGTTACAACGTTTTCTTCTACGCCACCAAAATTTAATTTTGCCATGATTGCTGTTTTTATTTATTAATAATTTACATCGAGAATACCTCGGCTTGTTTGTTTAAAAATTCGTTTTCTATAAGTTCAGAAGCAGGTTCTACTGCTTCAAATTCTTTTAATTTTTCGTGAAAGCCATTGCTTGCTTTAATAATAGCTACACGCGCGCTTCGCACAAATTCGATAAGACCATAAGGCGCCAAAACGGCTAATAGTTTATCCGTTTCTTCGCGGTGACCCGTAGTTTCAAAAATGGTATAGTCTTTTCGAATCACTACTGCACGGGCACCAAATTCACGGAGTAGTCTTTCTACTTGTAATTTTTCGGCTACTTCGTCGGTAGGCACTTTATAGAGTGCAAGCTCCTGCCACACAATTTCGTCGCCGGTATTAAAGTATGCTTTTAGCACTTCTACCTGACGCTCAATTTGTCTACACAGTTTGCGTACCACTTCTTCAAATTCATTGATAACAATGGTGAAACGGTGAATGCCTTCTGCTTCGGAAGGAGACACATTTAAACTTTCGATATTAATTTTTCGGCGTGAAAAAATAATGGCGATTCGGTTTAATAAACCCACTTGGTTTTCTGTGTAAACGGTAATGGTATATTCCTGTTTCATAATTATTATTTTAATCTGATTTCAGATACGCTACAACCTTGTGGTACCATTGGAAATACATTGTCTTCTTTGCCCACCATCACTTCTAGTAAATAGGAGTCTTTTGAGTCCAGCATTTTTTGAAGTGCTTCTTTTAAATTTTTTCTATCATCCACACT
>JAGNTI010000191.1 GCA_017987615.1 Sediminibacterium sp.
AACCAGCCTAATGTGATCATTACCCCTCATATTGCCGGTTATAGCCATGAAGCCTTCTATTTAATGGCAAAAATTGTACTTGACAAGCTTGGAATCTAATTAAATTAATTATTTTTGACGTCCAACGCTGCAGTCAAATGTGGCGTTGTCTTTTTTTAACCAACTTAAAGCTTACTATATGAGTGATACGAATATGTATGTAACGATGGAGACATTTGAAAAAATGCGCGAAGAGTTACAAAAAATGAAGTCTATAGACCGTCCTGCGGCCTCTAAAGCCATTGGTGAAGCGAGAGAGAAAGGTGACTTAAAAGAAAATGCAGAATATGATGCGGCAAAAGAAGCGCAGGGTATGCTTGAAGCAAAAATCAAGCAACTAGAAGGCGTGATTGCTAATGCTAAAATTGTAGATACCAAAACAATTGATACCAGTAAAGTAACCATCCTTACCAAAGTGACTATTACAAATATGGCCACTAAAAAAACGGTTACCTATCAACTTGTTGGTGAAAAAGAAGCAGATTTAAAAGCACAAAAAATATCAGGCACTTCTCCAATTGGAAAAGGTTTGATGGGTAAAGTTGTGGGAGAAATAGCAGAGATTCAAACGCCTGCTGGTGTTTTAAAATTCAGGGTAGATAACATCACCGTTTAATTGTACTGTATGACTTTGTTTTCTAAAATCATTGCTGGAGAAATTCCTTCTTACAAAATTTTGGAAGACGAAAACTTTTATGCCTTTTTAGACGTGTTTCCGTTAGTGGAAGGGCATGTACTCATTGTTCCTAAAAATGAAACCGATAAGTTTTTTGATTTATCAGATAACTACCTGCAAAAAATATTGCTGTTTGCAAAACCAATAGCTACAGCTATCGAAAAAGCATTTCCTTGTAACCGTTGTGGCATGAGTGTTGTAGGGCTTGAAGTGCCACATGCGCATCTTCATTTGATGCCCATCAATAGTGCCAACGATATCAATTTCACCAAAGAAAAAATAAAGGTAACGCCTGAATTGTTGGCACTAGTGCAAAGTAAAATTGTAGCTGCTTTATAGCTGCAAACTGCTAATTTATAATTTAATCTTTCCTGGATTTTTTGCAATAAAATCGTCCCATCCTTTAAAACCTTTACCACTAGCTGCCGCTAAAGGCGATGAGCTCTGGTAGTAATGACATAGTGCAACGGCGAGGGCATCGGTGGCGTCAAAATATTGAGGCTTTACTTCTATCTGCAGTGTTCGTTGTAGCATTTGCCAAACCTGATCTTTACTTGCATTACCGTTTCCGGTAATAGATTGCTTAACTTTTTTTGGTGCGTATTCGGTAACAGAGAGCCCCGTTTGCATGGCTGCGGCAATTGCTACACCCTGGGCCCTTCCCAACTTAAGCATACTTTGTACGTTCTTCCCAAAAAAGGGAGCTTCAATAGCAAAAGTGGTAGGTTGGTATAATTTAATGAGTTCTACAACCTTGGTATGAATCATCTCAAGCCTAGCGTAAATATCTTTTTGCCCGGTTAGTTTTAATGCATCTATCAGTATCACTTGCGGCGTGCTATTTGTAATACGCAAGAGGGCATATCCCATAAGTTGGGTACCGGGGTCAATGCCTAATATGATCTGATCTTTTTTCAATTTGATGTGAAATTACAAGCTTCCTTTGAGATTCTACCTACTTTTGCTACACAAGCTTTTTTGAGTCATCTAAACGCTGCTAGCACTGCAAAAGAAAATAAACATATTGGTTCAGTACCTGTTGGCCCCCATCTTATTTGTATGGCTATGCTATTCTATTTATCATCAAATAAGTGAACAAAAACAGTTGCCTAATTTTATTGCCTCATTGCAGCAAATACCAGCGTATACTGCTTTTTGGTACTTACTTTGTATAGCCCTATTAACGGCGTTTAATTGGGGTCTAGAAGCATTTAAATGGAAGCGTTTAACAAATAAGTTAGAGCCACTATCTTTTAAGGCAGCGTATGCTGCTATTTTAACAGGGCAGGCGGTTTCGTTTTCTAGCATTAATAGAGTGGGAGAATCTATTGGCAAATCAATGTTACTATCTGATGGCAACCGTTTAAAAGGCGTGGTGCTTTCTTTTGTAGCAAGTGCTAGTCAACTCTTAGTTACACTCATTGCTGGTTTGATCGCAATTATTTGGTTGTTTCCTAATATACGCATTGGGTTACAGAATCAACTCCATTTATCAGAATCTTTATTGTCTGTACTGTATGGCAGTTTGTTTGTAGTGGTTGGCTTGTTTATTATTTGTTACACGGCTATTCCGTTTTTCGCAAATAAACTTGCCAAGGTCTCTTTTTTTTCTAAGTACGTTTTTTTAATCACATCGGTACAATCGGTCCCTAAGCGTTTACTACTCGAGCTTTCCTTTATTTCTAGCGCTCGGTACCTTGTATTTCTACTTCAATATTTGTTAATTTTTAGATTGTGCGGCGTTCTTATTGATGCCCCAACAATTATGGCGCTTACTGGGGTGCTTTTCTTAATACTCGCTATTATACCTACCTTAACCCTAGCAGAATTAGGTATTAGAGGGAAAGTGAGTTTGATTTTATTTGGTATGTATAGTTCAAATACGATGGGCATTTTAGCGGCGGCAGGCGGCATTTGGTTGTTAAATTTAATTATACCCGCTTGCTTAGGCGGCCTGATATTATTACGTTTACAATATTTTAGAAAGCGCTCTTAATTCAAATCAGATGATTAAAAAAATAGCAGCTTACTGTTTTATATGTTTGTTTTTAGTACATCCGCTAAAAGCAGGAGATGATTTTTGTGGCATTAAAAATTTTGCATTTAATAGCGGCGAAGAAATTAGTTATAACTTATACTATTCGGTAATTGGATTATACATTAATGCCGGGTCTGCAAAATTTGGGGTAGCGCAAGAAAAAATAAACGAGACCCCTTCTTATCACGTTACTTGTATTGGGACATCAAATAGCAGGTACGATTGGATATTTAAAGTGCGCGACCGCTACGAATCCTATATCGATACGCTTCATTTGCAGCCCATCAAATTTGTTAGAAATATTGAAGAAGGCACCTATAAAAAGCAGGAGAATATTGTTTTCAATCAAAAGCTTAATACGGCAACAGGTGCTGAGGGTGTATTTAAAAT
>JAGNTI010000192.1 GCA_017987615.1 Sediminibacterium sp.
GCCTGTAACGCTTTACCATCCTGCATCATAGCCTCTATGCAATACGTATCTTCTGCACCAGCAAAACGCTCGTTGGCGGACTTAACACCTTTAATTACTGGAAGCGCCATCCAATTTTCTACAAAATCGGCGTACACATCTAGCATTCTTGTGGTTTCTTCTACAGCCTCTGCTTTAGTAGCATGCGCGGTATGACCTTCTTGCCATAAAAACTCGGCAGTGCGTAAAAAAAGTCTTGTTCTCATTTCCCAGCGCACCACATTGGCCCACTGATTTACAAGAATTGGTAAATCACGATACGACTGAATCCATCCTTTGTAGGTATTCCAAATAATTGCTTCAGAAGTTGGACGCACCACTAATTCTTCTTCAAGTTTAGCTTCTGGATCTACAATTAATTTTCCTTTATTGTTAGGATCTGTTTTTAAACGGTAATGCGTAACAATCGCACATTCTTTTGCAAAACCTTCTGCATTTTTTTCTTCGGCTTCAAATAAACTTTTAGGAATAAATAAAGGGAAGTATGCATTTTGGTGTCCCGTGTCTTTGAACATTTTGTCAAGTACATCACGCATGTTTTCCCAGAGTGCAAACCCATATGGTTTAATTACCATACAACCTCTTACCGCACTATGATCTGCGAGGCTTCCTTTAATCACTAAATCGTTGTACCACTGCGAATAATCCTGGGCTCTTGGGGTTATTTCCTTACTCATAATTGAATTACAATATTCTTAACAAATTAATAGGCTTACAATTGTTAGTTTAGATATCAGATACCAATCCTGTAATTGTAGTTGCCTGCAACGCAAATGTATGTAACTTCGCATAATAGTATACTTAAATACCTATCTGCCATGAAAACAACCCTCCTATCAGCAGCAGTTTTAATCGTTTTCGCAACCAGTTGCGGCACCGTTTATGAAGCCGGACAAACCCCCGACGACGTTTACTATTCGCCAGCCAATGGCGTTAATAAAAAAGAATTAGAGCGTGAAGAAGAGGCCAAAGAGCAGTATGAGCGCTATACAGAGGTTCAAGAAGACCGTTTTTTACGCCTTAAATTAAGCAACCGCTACCGCTTTAGCTGCATCGATGATTATAGCTATTGGTATGATAGCCGTTTTGATTTTATGGGCAACCGTTTCAACAATAATTTCAATAATTTCAAATACAACTATAATTGCGGTTGCAATTACGGATTCAACCCTGGATTTGGTTTTAATCCTGGACTTGGATTTGGGTCTAACTTAGGGCTTGGATACGGATGGCGTGGTGGTATCGCAAACCCAATTAGTACCATCGTTGCTTATAAATATCCTAAGTTTAGTGGCGCCGTTGGTGCTGGTTCAAATGTTACTGCATTTAAAAATAAAACCTACGGCAACGTTAATTTAGGTTACCGCAATCCAAAAACGGGTGTGCTTGAAACAGGAAATAGTGGCAATAGTTTTGGCAACCTTGTAAAACGTGTATTCTCAACAGCAACTGCCATTGCAGGTGGTGCTAGCAACGATAGCTGGGACAGAGCTTCCAGAAGTTTTTCTAACTCAAATAGTAGTGGCCCAGCCGCAGTACCTTCTAGTAACGCAGGTGGCAATAGTGGTGGTGTAAAAAGCACTGGCACTAGCACATCTACTGGAAGAGGAGGAAGAGATAATTAGTTGTAAAGGATTCAATCAAACATTTATGAAAGTAACGATACTCGCTGTCGCAATATTATTTGCTACCAACTTATTTGCACAACAACCTGACTATGCACTCCGCACTGCATGGTTTACACAAAATGGTTCTGCCAGAAACATAGCTACCGGCGGAGTGATGGGATCATTGGGTGGCGATATTACCGCTAACCACGTAAACCCTGCTGGACTTGGTTTATTTAAAACCTCGGAATTTGTAATGTCTCCAGGCATGAACTTCAACAACAATACATTTAAATACAGAGGTTCCGATAGTAGCAACTCAAAAAACAATATGCTATACGGTACAAGTGGTTTTATTTTTGGATCTAGCAACACTAGAAAAAGCAAATGGACAAGCAATGCCGTTGCGATTTCTATCAATCAAGTTGCCAATTACAACAATAGAGTTTCATTTAAAGGTTTTAATAATATGAGTTCTTTTTCGGAGCAATACCTCGAAGAACTTACACGCGATTTAGCGGATTCGAATGCCGCACTTAGTAATTATATTTTTGGATCATCACTTGCGTTCAGAACTTTTTTAATTGACACATCTAATAACGCACAGGGTAGATTTGATGGTTACCAAAGCATGGTACCTATTTCTACAGGTGTTAACCAAAGTTATGACGCCAATACAAATGGAGGTTACCACGAACTAGCGCTTGGCCTTGCCGGCAATATGGAAGACAAAATGTATGTGGGCGGAAGCTTGACTATTCCAATCATAAATTACAACCGCGAACTTACCTACACCGAAAAAGACGCCACCAACAACCCTAACAACCAATTTGAAAGTTTCACTTTCCAAGAAAGTTTTAGTTCTAAAGGTATTGGTATGGGTTTAAAACTTGGAACCATTTATAAGCCTACCGAATTTTGGCGTGTGGGTCTTGCTATGCACACACCGCAAATAATTAATTTCAAAGATGAAGTTAGAGCCTCTCTTATCGCCAATACCGAATCGTATGCACGCATTAGATCAGCTAATAGTGATGCGCTTAATAGTGGTAAAGCAGGACAAAGTAATTATACATTAGTAACACCTTGGAGAGCTACTGCAAGTGCAAGCTATGTTTTTAGAGAAGTAAAAGATACCCGCAAACAGCGTGCTTTTTTAAGTGCCGATATTGAATATGTTAATTATAAGGGTTCTCGTTTTTCTGCATCAGACCCTAACGATATGGGCCTCAAAAATTACTACCAACAAGTTAACGATGCCATCAAAGAAACCTACAAAGGCAATTTTAATCTAAAGCTGGGAGGTGAAATAAAATTCCATACCGTGATGTTTAGATTAGGTGGCGCATATTATGGCAGCCCCTACGCAGACGAAGCTTTGGATGCTAGCAGAATGCTTGCAACAGGTGGTATTGGCTACAGAGACCATGGTATTTTTATTGATTTAAGCTATGCACATATCATGAACAAAGACGTTCAATTTGCATACCG
>JAGNTI010000193.1 GCA_017987615.1 Sediminibacterium sp.
TCAAACATTTATACTCCATTTTTGTTGTAAGCTAAACGACCCTTATGTCTAAAGTATATACGATCAAAACGGTGCAAAAAATTCCAATTTCACTAGCCGAAGCTTGGGACTTTTTTAGCAAGCCTTCCAATTTAGCCGCCATTACTCCAGATAACCTTGGTTTTAATATTATTAGCAAATACCATGGCGAGCGTATGTATCCGGGACAAATTATTGAATACACGGTAAAACCCGTTTTAGGTATTCCACTTTATTGGATGACCGAAATTACCCATGTAGAGGACCACAAATATTTTGTGGACGAACAGCGTTTTGGCCCCTATAGCATGTGGCATCACCAGCACCATTTTAAGGAAATCGAAGGTGGCGTTGAAATGACTGATATTGTACATTACAAACTCCCTCTTGGGATACTAGGCGATATTGCACACGCTTTATTTGTAAAAGCACAGCTTACCCATATTTTTGACTACCGCTTTGTAGCAGTAGATAAAAAATACGGAAAGTTTTAATTGAGTTCTACTAGGCCGCTAACATTGTTGTTGAGATCTACAGATGCCACATACAGTTTTTCATTCTTTTTTTGTGCCAAACTACTGATGTCAACAATCGCCGTTTTTGTAGCTACCAATAATTTTATCAGTTGTGCATTTTTAGCATTTGCTTTTACGCCAACTCCACAAGAAAAAATACCAAATGATTTTATTTTTTCTTTGCCATTATAATTTACTACAAAATTAGCGGCACTCTTTTTTTGAATGCTTGGTGCATCAGGTGCAACATCATCTAGCCATGGCATTGGAGGCACAAGGGCTGGATATTTGTAATGATTATTTTGCAAACTATCGTTCCATCCGTTTGGATTTTTTGAAAAAGTACTGCTGTTGTAAAATACGCTACCCTGTGTGTTTGTAAAGGAGCGCAATAAATTAATTTGATCTGGAATTTGGTTGTAATTTTTCCAAGCATCATTGGTACCTGCTCTGTAAATGCCATGCCCAATGTATAAGTGCTTGCCATAGGCATAATCATTCCACCATTTTAAAAGCACATCATAGTCTGCTAGCTTGTGACCACGCTCCCAATAAAGTTGCGGTACTACATAATCGATCCAACCTTTTTGTAGCCATAATAAAATGTCGGCGTATAAATCATCGTAATTGGTTTGACCTCCTTTTGTTTCACTGCCTCTTGGATCCTGCGTTTTATTTCTCCAAACACCAAACGGACTAATACCAAATTTAACGCGCGCATTAGTTGCTAGTATTGTTTTTTTGAGTTGCACAATAATGCTATCACAATTACTTCTTCTCCATTCGTCTTTAGATAATCCTTTCCCATATTTTGCAAAACTTGCTTGGTCTGGAAATTCCTTTCCTGCAATGCGGTAAGGGTAAAAATAATCATCCATATGCACCGCATCAATGGCATATCTGGTTACCAAATCTTTTACAATCGCTGACGTGTGTGAACGAACAGCAGGAAGTCCTGGATCAAAATATTTTTTATCTCCATAAATTAAAAACCATTCTGGATGCTCTTTGGTAATATGATTTTCTGCCACAGAGGATCTATTGATATTAAAAACGGCGCGGTAAGGATTAAGCCATGCATGAAATTCCATGCCACGTTTATGCGTTTCTTCAATCATAAAAGCAAGCGGATCGTAAAACGGTTCCGGTGCTAAACCTTGTTTACCCGTTAAATATTCTGACCATGGTTCAAAACTTGAAGGATACATCGCATCTGCTGCGGGGCGCACCTGAACAACCACAGCGTTCATGCCATTTTTTTGATGCATGTCCAAGATTTTGATAAACTCTTGTTGTTGTGTTTGTGCAGGGAGGCCTCTTTTACTAGGCCAATCAATATTTTCTACAGTCGCAATCCATACGCCTCTAAATTCAAAATTGCGAACGGGTTGTGCGAATAAATGAAAAGTGCATGCTAGTAGCACTAAAATGGATGCTATTTTTTTCATGCCTTAAAGATAAACTTGGATCTGTGTGTGCGCGCTTTTGTGGATGAAAAATAGGAGGCCGCAATAGTAATGCACAATTGCAACAAGACGCATTGAAGGTTTAATCTTCCCAAACGCTGAGGCCTTCGCTGCAATTGGCGCAAATATCTATCGACTTTCTGGAGGTCATTAAATTTTTTCGAAAAGCATGGTATGCAGGGCTTTTCCAGACTTCTTTAAATGGCATGTCTTTTAAATTGCCCAATTGATGTGTGGCGTCTTTGTCAAAGCAGCAAGGCACCACAATGCCATCCCAGGTAATTACATTGGCATGCCATAATTTCCAGCAGTGGTTACCCAGTCCATTTTTTACCTGCATTTCACCAGCACTATCTTTTTTGTACCGGCTATATTTTTGTTGTGTAGGAATAAGCCCGTGCGGATCATTACTATAATCATACACTTGTGCCGTTTTAAACCGTACAGCATCCACACCAATTTCTGCACCAAGTGCTTTGATGGCTTCAATTTGATGCTCGTTGGGTTTAACCACCAAAAATTGAAAAAAGATAAAAGGTGTTTTACTTTTTAGTTCTTTTTTCCATTTTACAATGTGTCGGGCCCCTTCTATTACTTTATCCAGTTTTCCGCCCACCCTGTACTGCTCATACACTTCTTGGGTGGTACCATCAATGGAAATAATGAGCCTGTCCAGTCCAGATTCCACCGTTTTTTTAGCGTTTGCTTCCGTTAAATAATGGGCGTTGGTAGAAGTAGCGGTATAGAGTCCTTTTTTGCGCGCGTAAGCCACCATGTCTAAAAAGGCGGGGTTCAAATATGGCTCTCCCTGAAAGTAAAAGATCAGATATATTAAATCTTTATATATTGAATCAATGGTTTCATTAAAAAAGTTAGACTCAAGCATGCCGGTAGGCCTTGTAAATGCCCTTAAGCCACTTGGGCACTCCGGGCAGCGGAGGTTGCAAGATGTGGTGGGTTCAAAGGAAATTGAAATAGGTACTCCCCAAACAATGGGCTTGCCCGTTAAACGGCTTAATTGGTAGCTAAAATAGACTTTTGCGCCATTCCATAACCTTCTAGGGGTTAGTTTGGATAAAAAGTTAATGGAGTCGTTGAGGTTAAAATCTGGCACGGTGTAAA
>JAGNTI010000194.1 GCA_017987615.1 Sediminibacterium sp.
ATGAGAAAGAGAATAGAAGCATTAGGATAGAGCTTTTAAACATTGTTTTCATATTTATAATTATTTTAATAATAAAAATAATTATAATATTTAAATGTTTCAAATTAAAGTCTGGGATTGTCGGCTTCACTTCGTTTCGCCGACGTCCCTTCCGCATTGAGCTAGCTCAAAGCTTTTAAACGCAACCCAAGGGTTGCGTTTACTTTTTTTATGCCTCATCCGCTCATTCAAGCAAGCTTGATTCGCGTATTCGCATAAAAAAAGCTCCAACTTTCGTTGAAGCTTTGTGATCCCGCTGGGACTCGAACCCAGGACCCATACATTAAAAGTGTATTGCTCTACCAACTGAGCTACAGAATCTTCACCCTTCACAATCAATCACTTGTTTGATTCAGGAGTGCAAAAATAGGCGAAATAAAAAAATAGCCAAATATTTATGATTCTTTTTTACTTGATTTACCCACATTTCGTAAATATCACCCGTTTACTTGCTTATTTTTGAACATAATTTAAAATAATGGATCAAATACAAGGAAAAGTTGTAGTGATTACCGGCGGATCGGACGGTATTGGTAAGGCGCTGGTAGAACTTTATTTAGACAAAGGTGCTAAAGTGGCCACTTGTGCCCGTAATTACCAAAAGCTCTATCAACTTCAGTCTGCACATACGGGCAAGCCATTATTTATTCATGCCACAGACGTAAGTAAAGAAATTGACTGTAAAGGCTTTATAGATGCTGTTATTAAAGAGTTTGGCACCATCGATATATTAATTAATAACGCAGGGGTGTCTATGCGTGCTTTGGTTCAAGATGTAGACCTAGATACCATTAGACGTGTAATGGACATCAATTTTTGGGGTACTGTGTATTGCACAAAATTTGCGCTTGATAATATTATTAAAAATAAGGGCACTATAGTGGGTGTGTCTTCTATTGCGGGGTACAGAGGTCTTCCGGGCCGCAGTGGTTACTCGGCCTCTAAATATGCCGTTAATGGTTGGCTAGAGGCTTTACGTACCGAGTTACTAGAATCTGGTACCAACGTAATGTGGGTGTGCCCTGGTTTTACCAGTTCGAATATTAGAAATGCTGCTTTAAATAGTAAGGGTGAATCGCAAGGGGAGTCTCCAATGGATGAAGGCGCTATGATGAGTTCTGATGAATGCGCTACGCATATTGCTAATGCTATTGAAAAGCGCAAACGCACACTTGTGTTAACTTTTACGGGTAAGCGCGCTGTTTTTATGAATAAGTTTTTTCCTTCATTAGCCGATAAATTGGTTCGTAAGTTTTTCTTTAAAAATAACGTGCTAGTGAAATAATTAGCAAGTAATTACGTTAACAATGAGGCATGCCCATTGTAACACTTTCTACAGATATTGGCCAACGTGATTTTTTAGTTGGCGCTATAAAAGGTCAGTTTTTACAACTTGATCCTACCACAAATTTGTGTGATATCACGCATTATTTACCGCAAACAAATTTTCCACAGGCGGCATATGTTTGTGGTAACTCCATCAAGCATTTTCCGGGCGGGAGTTTCCATGTTATTTTGGTAAACTTATTTGAAGGCCCAGCGCAGCATGTACTTATGGCTAAATTTAACCAGCAGTATATTGTTTGCCCCGATAATGGTCTTTTAACCATGATTACGGGTCAAAAACCCTCAGAACTCGTGGCGATTCCTCTAAATAATAAGCATACTTTACTTGAGATAACCGCTGTAATTGCTATGGCTATCAATAAAGTAAGTAAAACTGGTAATTTATTAGATGGGGGTGTGGCCATACCTGCTATCAACGAAATTTATCCATTAAGGCCTACTGTAGGACCTGATTGGATAGAAGGTCAAATCCTATTTATTGACCAGTTCGAAAACGTTGTGATCAATATTACCGCTTCCGAATTTGCGGCTCAGGCAAATGGCCGATCCTTTAAAATCGTTTTTAAACGTAACGAAGTTATTGATACCATCAGTGCTAATTATACTTCTGTTGCCGAAACCGATAAATTAGCCTGGTTTAACTCGGCTGGATATCTAGAAATTGCCCTTCGAAATGGTAATATGGCAGGACTCTTTGGACTACAAGGGTTTAACGAGCAAATGCAAAATAAAGGGGGTGGTTCGGATACCAATTGGTTTTATCAAACGGTTAGAGTGTTTTTTGAATAATTTGCCCAATTTTAGTTTAATTTTGCAACGCAAACAGGCCATTAGGCCCTTAATAATCAAGTAATTTAGTTTTTATGGCATATGATGTAATTGTAATTGGTAGCGGACCTGGTGGATATCCAGCAGCTATTCGTGCTTCTCAATTAGGTTTTAAAGTAGCTGTTATTGAAAAGGAAAGCCTTGGTGGCGTTTGTTTGAACTGGGGTTGTATTCCAACCAAAGCGCTTTTAAAAAGTGCCCAAGTATATGAATATGTAAAGCATAGTGCCGATTACGGTATCAACGCAACAGGTACCCACGATTTTGGTGGTGTGATCAAGCGTAGCCGTGGTGTTGCCGATAAAATGAGTAAGGGTGTTCAATTCTTAATGAAGAAGAACAAAATTGACGTAATCATGGGTTATGGTAAAGTATTGTCAAAAGGTAAAGTAGAAGTTACTGCCGCTGATGGTACCAAGCAAATCCAAGAAGCTAAATACATTGTTATTGCAACTGGTGGAAGATCAAGAGAATTACCAAACTTAAAACAAGATGGTAAAAAAGTGCTTGGCTACCGCGAAGCAATGGTACTTGCCGAGCAACCAAAATCAATGATCATTGTGGGAAGTGGTGCGATAGGTGTTGAGTTTGCATATGTATACAACAGCATGGGAACTAAAGTAACCATCGTTGAATTTATGCCTCGCATTGTTCCTGTAGAAGATGAAGACATTTCTAAAGAATTAGAAAAGCAATATAAAAAACAAGGCATCGAAATTATGACTAATGCTTCAGTAGAATCTTTAGATACTACCGGTGCTGGTGTTAAAGCGCATGTTAAAAAACAGGACGGCTCTATGGTAACACTAGAAGCGGATGTTGTTTTAAGTGCTGTTGGTGTTGTTGCTAATATTGAAAATCTTGGTTTAGAAGAAGCAGGTGTTAAAGTAGATAAAGGAAGAGT
>JAGNTI010000040.1 GCA_017987615.1 Sediminibacterium sp.
GCATCAGAAATAGTGTTGGGCGTTAATGCCAACCGTGATTTAAGTGGAGACGGATCTAGGCAAATGATTCTGGGCCTTTATATGCGAAATGGGGACGCTGTCATTCCTGTTTTTGGCTTCCAATTAAATGATACCCGTTTTACCTTTAATTACGATGCTACTGTTTCAACCCTAAAAGCAGCCAATAATACAAGGGGTGCTTATGAATTATCTATCATTAAAACAGGGGTTGTTTCTTCGGCTCTTGCTAGGGGTGTGAGATGTCCTTCGGTGAAATTCTAATTCTTTTCTTATTTTTAGTGCATTATTGACATGCACCTATCTTTTCAGCTATGAAATATCTACCGCTCAACAAGCAAATTTTTATTGATAACCGCAAGCGGTTTATGAAGGAAATGAAACCTAACAGCATTGCTATTTTTGTAAGCAATGATGAGTGGCCTTCTAATGGAGATGCGCTTCATGCTTTTAAACAAAACACCGATTTGTTCTGGTTGTCAGGTATTGAGCAGGAAGATTCGATGGTTATATTATTTCCTAATTGCCCAGATCCTAAATACCGTGAGGTGCTTGTGCTGGTAAGACCAAACGAATTAAAAGAAAAGTGGGATGGCAAAAGACTTCGCACCGCTGATGGTACAGCTATATCTGGCATTCAAACCATCGTATGGCTAGACACCATTGACGCGATGCTTCAAACATGGATCCATTCAGCAGATACCATTTATTTAGACACCAACGAAAATGATAGAAAAGCTACCGCAATTGCAAGTAGAGATTACAGGTTTGTAGCAGAAATGAAAGAGAAATATCCGCTCCATGGTTATGAGCGTGCTGCAAAAATCATGCACAAGTTAAGAGCTATAAAATCTAAAGAAGAAGTTGCTGTTATTAGTAAAGCTATTGACATTACAGATGAAACTTTTAGACATCTTTTAGGTTTTATAAAACCAGGTGTTACAGAATATGAAATTGAAGCTGAAATTTACCATCAATTTTTAAAGAGGCGTGCAACAGGTCCGGCCTACCATAGCATTATTGCGAGTGGTGATAGAGCAAGAACCCTTCATTATGTTTCCAACAATCAGGTTTGTGAAGCTGGGGAAATGTTGCTGATGGATTTTGGTGCCGAATATGGAGGTTACTGTGCCGATTTAACAAGAACAGTGCCTGTGAGTGGTGTGTTTACCAAGCGTCAAAAAGAAGTGTACAATGCATGTTTGCATTTACATAATTATGCCAAGTCTATTTTAAAACCCGGCATCTCGATTGTTCAGTACACCGACAAAGTTGGGGTAGAAGCGACCAAGCAATTTGAAAAAATTGGGCTACTAACAAAAGCAGCTATTAAAAATCAAGACCCAGAAAATCCTGCGTACCGAAAATATTTATACCACGGCATTTCGCATCATTTAGGTCTTGATGTACATGATCTTGGTACAAGAACAGCGCCTATACAAGCAGGTATGGTATTTACTATTGAGCCAGGTATTTATATCGAAGAAGAAAAAATAGGTATTCGTATCGAAAATAATTTTTGGATTACAAAAACGGGAAATATAGATCTCATGAAAAATATTCCCATCACGGTAGATGAAATTGAATCACTGATGAAGTCAACTTCTGCCAAAAGAAAGAAATAAGTAGCATGATAAAAAAGCAAATCCCTAATTTATTTACCTTACTAAATTTGTTTTTCGGGTGCATAGCTGTTGTGTATATCACAACACCAGGCATCATAATTACAGCCGGTGCCGAAGGTGAAAGTTTAATTGAAATACCGCAGCAAATTTATAGGGCTAGTCTATGTTTAGCACTTGCAGCTGTAGTAGATTATTTTGATGGCTTTTTAGCAAGGCTACTGGGTAGCTCATCTGAAATGGGTAAACAATTAGATTCATTAGCGGATCTTGTAAGTTTTGGTGTAGCCCCTTCTTTAATTGCTTATCAGTTTTTAAGGCTTTCACTCGCACAAGATATGGACGGATTGTCGGCGTCTTGGTTTCAGCTGCTGCCTGTATTTATTTTACCTTGTGCTGCAGCTTACAGGCTAGCCAGGTTTAATGTTTCGGCGCCTTCTAGTACTGGCTTTACTGGGGTTCCTGTGCCAGCAGTAGGGCTTTTGTTTGCCTCTTTTCCTATAATTTATTGGTATGCGCCCATGGAGCAGGCAGCGGTAACGGGTCTTTTACTTAACAAATGGTTTTGGTATGTGGTGGTGCTCGGTTGTAGCTATTTAATGGTTTCAACTCTCCCTATGATGGCTTTTAAGTTTAGCCAGATTTCGTTTAAAAAGCTACTCCCACTTATTATTTTAGTAGCTATTGGGCTTATTTCTGCGATTAGTTTTGGCTGGATCGCGGTTCCCATTGTTTTTATTGCTTATGTAGTTCTATCTTTGTCCCTCAAATATTGGTACGTATGATTTTCAATGTTCAGATTAAGGTAATGCCCTTAAAAGATTTATTAGATCCTCAAGGTAAAGCTGTTTTAAGCGGTCTTCACAATTTAGCGCTTACTGGTGTGCAGGATGTGCGTGTAGGTAAAAATATAAACTTACAAATCGAAGCAGATAGTAAAGAAGCGGCTACTGTAATTGCAGAAAATGCAAGTAAGCAATTACTCGCAAATGCAGTGATGGAATATTTCGAAATTGAATTTTTAGCATAAGTTGTATTAATCCCAAAGCCATGCTATACCTGGTTCCTACACCACTTGGTAATTTAAAAGACATGACTTTTAGGGGTATCGAAGTGTTGCAATCTGTAGATGTTATTTTGTGTGAAGACACCCGAACTTCTTCTAAACTCCTGCAACACTATCAAATACAAAAACCGTTATCTCCCTATCATCAGCACAACGAACACAAAATAGTTGAGCACTTGGTGGATCAGTTAAAAGGGGGCAAAACATTTGCGCTCATTACGGATGCGGGCACTCCTGGTATTTCTGACCCGGCCTTTTTACTCGTTCGTGAATGCATAAAACAAGGTATTAAGGTAGAATGTTTGCCTGGCGCTACTGCTTTTGTGCCAGCACTTGTAAATAGCGGTATTCCTACCAACCGCTTTGTTTTTGAAGGATTTTTACCCTTAAAAAAAGGGAGACAAACCATGTTAAAAGAATTGGCTGTCGAACCCCGTACCATCATCTTGTATGAAAGTCCTATGCGACTTGTAAAAACCCTCAAAGAATTGGCTGTCTATTTTGGAGCAGACCGCTTAGCGAGTGTGAGCAGAGAGCTTACCAAAATGTTTGAAGAAAACAAGCAGGGCACTTTACAAGACTTAGCGGTATACTTTGAGTCAAAATCGGTGAAAGGCGAAATTGTAATAGTAATTGCTGGCGCCGAATAATTCCTTAATTTTATTGGTACACTTTAATTGAATAAAAAATGAAAAAGATTTTATTGTTTGGCTTCGTATGTTTATTTGTGATGCACGCATCCTTACTATTTGCGCAACCGGATCGTCCGCAACAGCGCATCAAGTATACCATTCAAGCAAATATGGATGTAGTGTCTAATAAAATTAATGGTACCGAAAAAATCGTGTACACCAACAATTCTTCAGATACATTAAGCAAGATATTTTTTCATACCTATTGGAATGCGTTTCAGCCCGGAAGCAGCATGGATATTAGAAGTAGAGAGCTTGGTCAAATTCAAATTAGACCTGCTTCGAGAATGAGTGATGGCCTCGACTGGGATGCGCGTGTTAAAGACCGTATCAGTAAATTAACGCCTTCGGAAATTGGCTATCAACAAGTAAAGTATGTGAAAATAAATGGCGTGGCTCAGGTGCTAAAAGAACATGAGACCATACTTGAGGTTGTTTTAGCAAAACCTATATTGCCTAAATCTTCGGTGCAAATGGAAGTTTCTTTTGAAGCACAAGTGCCAGCGCAAATTAGAAGAAGTGGAAGAGACAATAAAGAAGGGATTCGTTATAGCATGAGTCAGTGGTATCCTAAAGTAGCAGAATATGATTATCAAGGTTGGCATGCCAACCAATATATCGCTAGAGAATTTTATGGCGTATGGGGTGATTTTGACGTTAATATCACCATCGATAAAAATTATTTTATTGCAGCTGGCGGCGATTTACAAAACCCGCAAGAAATTGGAATGGGTTACGAAACGCCAGGTTCGAAAGTTACACCTGCAGCAGGTGCAACAAAAACATGGAAATGGCAGGCTTACAATGTGCACGATTTTATGTGGGCTGCAGATCCAACGTATAAAATGATTACGCGCAAACCTGCGGGTGGTGGTCCACTTTTAAGGGTTGTTTACAAGGCCGTTGATTCATTAGAAAACAATTGGCAAAAAATGGCAGACGTCGTTAACAATGCATATCCCATTATTGCCAAAACATTTGGTGCTTACCCATACAAAACTTACACGTTTATTCAGGGTGGAGATGGTGGAATGGAATATCCGATGGCTACACTTATTAAAAGCGCTAGTGTTGGAACGGCTATACATGAGTGGATGCATACCTGGTATCAAATGCTAATGGGTTCAAACGAATCTTTATATCCTTGGATGGACGAAGGCTTTACCGATTATGCAAGTACGCGCGTGCTCGCGGAACTCAATGGCAGCAAAGGTTTCCCATTTGAAGGTTCTTACAGAAGTTATATTAATTTAACTAAAAGCCCTTACGATGAACCAGCAAGTACACATTCGGATCATTACAATACCAATTTAGCATATAGTACTTCTGCCTATAGTAAAGGTGCTGTGTTTATGAGTCAGTTGGGTTATGTGATTGGTGACTCTGTAAGAGACCAAGTATTATTAGATTATTACAATGCTTGGCGTTTTAAGCATCCCAATCCAAATGATTTTATTAGAGTTGCCGAAAAAAGAAGTGGATTAGAACTTGATTGGTACAAAGAATATTGGATCAATTCTACCAAAACAATTGACTACGCGGTAGGGGATATCAATCTTATTCAGGATAAAACAAATATTACCATTAAACGTGTTGGAAAATTACCAATGCCTATTGATGTGTTGGTTACCTACAAAGATGGTTCTCAAGAAATGCATTATGTGCCGCTTAATTTGCAGTTTGGTGAAAAGCCAACTGAAAATAATATTCCAAGAACAGTGCATGCAGCATGGAAATGGGTAGACCCTGTTTATCAAGTTGCTATTTCAAAATCTATTAAAGACATTAAATCTATAGAAATTGATCCATCTTTGAGGATGGCAGATGTAAATAGAAGTAATAATAAACTGGTGATACCGGATTAGTATTCCATTTCTTTAAGTGTTGGCGCTTTAAACCAAGTGATAACCACCACTAGAAGTGTCATACATCCACCAAAAACAACACTAGGCACAACGCCCATCATTTTAGCAGCAACGCCACTTTCAAATTGGCCAAATTCATTGCTGCTATTAATAAACATAGAATTTACACTCATCACACGCCCGCGCATATTGTCGGGCGTTTTGAGTTGTAATATGGTACCTCTAATAACCACGCTAATACCATCTACAATACCGCTTATGAGAAGCACGGCAAAAGTGAGCCAGAATAATTTTGATAGGGCAAATACAATAATACAAATTCCAAATATAGCTACCGATATGAGTAGTTTTTTTCCTTGCGCTTTTTTTAATGGAAATGCGGTGAGTAATACAATTACAATCACCGATCCAATATCGGATGCTGCGTTAAGCCATCCAAATCCAATGGGCCCAACTTTTAAAATATCTTTTGCAAAAACTGGAATCATAGCAACGGCGCCACCAAATAAAACGGCAAATAAATCGAGTGTTAGCGCTCCAAATAATTCTTTGGTTTGATATACGTACCTAAGTCCTTCTTTTACGCTCTCTAATGTTTTTTTCTCGCCAGGCTCATTTAATGAAGGCTTTGGCTTCAGCTGGTACATAAATAAATAACCAGCAAATACAAGTGTACAAATGATGGCTAATGATCCCGTGTTGCCTAGTAAGGCAATTAAAAATCCAACAATAGCATGGCCTGTAACGGACGCACCTAGCCAAACACCCTGTCCCCATGTAGTAGCGTTTTGAATGGTTTTTTTAGGCACAATGGCAGAGAGTATCGTGCCAAATGTAGGACCCGTAAAAGATCTAAAAACGCCCGTAAAAAATATAGCGATATAAATACTAAAAGCAATCCAGTGTTTACTTAACTGTCCAGCCGTAAAACTGGTAGATAAGAGTAATAAAAATACGGCGCAGGTAAAATAAAGTGCAACGCCAGTTAATAAGAGTTTTCTTTTTTCACTAATATCAATAATATGTCCGGCATAGAGAGATAACGAAACCGCGGGTATCACTTCTGATAAACCAATAAGCCCAATAGCAAAGGGTTCATTGGTAAGCTCGTAAATCCACCAGCCAACAAGTGTGCCCATCATACGAAGTCCCATAATAAACAAGAACCTTCCAAACATGAGATGCCTAAATTCTGCAATCCGCATGGCTTCAAACGGATCATGTTTTGTTAGGGTAGAAGACGATTCTTGTTGCATTTTGCGGGTCTAGCTGTTAGGGTAAATTAAAGTAGTGTTGTCCTTCTGGTAAATCTTTTTCGAGGGCATCTAACACCACTTGTACATGTTTATCGTTGCCAATAAAATCAGCGTTACTTGCGTCAATAAAAATGGTTTTAATATTGTGTTGTTTGATATAGCTGGTATAGGTTTCCTGTAAATTAAATAAGTAGTCGTCTTTAATATCCTGCTCGTAACTTCTATTTCTTTTTTTAATATTATCCTGTAGTTTTTGTACAGGCGCGTGTAAATAAATTAAAATATCCGGGACGCTTATTTGTTGGTGAATGATATCAAATAATTTTTGATAGAGTCTAAATTCTTCGCTAGGCAAATTCACTTTTGCAAACAACAAGCATTTTGTAAATAAATAGTCAGAAATCGTTACTTGTTGAAATAGGTCTTGGGTATTTAAAAAATCTTTAAGTTGCTTGTAACGTTCGGCCATAAAAAAGAGCTCCAATGGAAATGCATATTGGTCTGGCTTTTCGTAAAATTTTGGCAAAAAAGGGTTGTCTGCAAATTCTTCTAAAATCAGTTTCGCATTAAGTTTTTGTGCCAGTATGTTTGATAGGGTTGTTTTACCCGCTCCAATATTCCCCTCAATCGTAATAAACTGATGCTTCATATACATTCATTCTCAATGGGTAAAAATAAAGCCGAACTTGGCTTTTGCCTTTATTTTTTTTGCACATCAAGGGTGTCTGTGCAGTTTTCGAGTAGTTCGCTTACCGTTTTATCTAAAACAGGGTGGTGGAGCGAAGGTGCTATTTCGGTAAGCGGTAGGAGAGCAAATCGGCGATTATGGAGTTGCGGATGGGGTATTGTAAGCGCTGGGGTGTCTATAACCTTGTCATCAATCATTAAAATGTCTAAATCAATGGTACGTGGGCCATATTTTTCACTACGCACCCTGCCCATCTCCAATTCTATGGCTAAAAGTTGTTCCAAAAGGGATGCTGGCGAAAGTGGGGTAATGAGTTTGAGGGCTTGGTTATAAAATGTAGGCTGGTTGGTATTGCCCCAGGCAGCGGTTTCATAAATGGAGGAGCTGCTGGTAATGCTACCGCACCGGGCTTCAATATGTTTTACTGCCTCCTGTAAATAAGCCGCTCGGTCCCCTAAATTCCCGCCTATCAGTAAATATGCTGTGTTCATAAATTACCCCGTTAATCGCCTCAAATATCTTTAATTTCACGTCTTTAAATGCAGTTGTGAACAATATTGTTCCGCTTTTATTTTAACCTATTGCTATGAAGAGCTTTTTTAAAATATTTATTGCCAGTTTATTGGCGCTGATTGTGTTTACAATTCTAGGTGTTATGGTACTTATTGGTCTTGCAGCTTCTGCTTCAAGTTCTGATAAACCGGTTATTGGTACTGATGCTGTTTTGGTATTAGACCTTTCTAAACCCTACAAAGAAACCGTACAAGAAAATCCTTTTGCCTCATTAACCACCGACGGAGATTTTGAAATACCCTCTTTATTTGAAATGGTCAGACTTATTGAGCATGCAAAAAAAGATGCAAACGTAAAAGGTATTTATATTTTAGCCAGTTCCAATGCAAATGGATTTGCCGCTTCTGAAGAAATCAGAAAAGCACTGCTTGATTTTAGAAAGTCTAAAAAGTTTGTGGTTGCGTATGGCGAAACAATTACACAAAAAGGATATTCAGTTGCCAATGTGGCACAAAAGATTTTTGTGCATCCGCAAGGTGGGTTAGAGTGGGCAGGCTTTTCAAGCAATCTTTTATTCTTAAAAGGCATGCTTGATAAATTAGAAATCAAGCCGCAAATATTTTATGCTGGTAAATTTAAAAGTGCTACCGAACCACTTCGTGAAACACAAATGACGGAAGCCAACCGCTTGCAAACAAGTGTATGGTTAGGTGATTTATACAATCAATTCTTATACCAAACTGCTGCTGCGCGTAATTTAGATACTGCTCTTATTAGATCTCTAGCGGTAGAAGGTAAAATTCAAACTGCTGCAGACGCCGTAAAATATAATTTAATTGATGGGTTGAAATATGATGATCAAGTTAAAAACGAAATCACCGGCCGATTAAATTTGGCGGTCAATTCAAAAATTAATTTTATTTATTTTGGTGAATATGCAAAATCTGTAACCCTCAACGAATCTGCTGCTTCAGAAAAAATTGCTATTATTTATGCAAGCGGCGATATTATTAGTGGTACAGGTACTGATGAGCAGGTGGCTAGTGATGATTATAAAGATCTTATCAGAAAAGCACGTTTGGATAAATCCGTGAAAGCCATTGTGCTTCGTGTAAATTCACCGGGAGGAAGCGCGCTAGCAAGTGATGTTATTTGGCGTGAAGTAAGCCTTGCTAAAAAAGAAAAGCCAGTAATTGTTTCGATGGGCGATGTGGCTGCATCGGGTGGTTATTACATTGCTTGTAACGCTAATAAAGTATTTGCCAATGCGTCTACTATTACAGGTTCAATAGGCGTATTTAGTATCGTTCCAAATATCGAATCGTTTTTGAAAAACAAAATAGGCATTACCACCGATAGAGTGAGAACTGGGCCGTTTGCTGATATGGGAAGTATGGATAGAGCGCTTACAGAGCCAGAAAAAAAGTTTTTTCAGGCCTCTACCGATTCTATTTACAATACGTTTAAATCGCGTGTTTCTGAAGGGCGTAAAAGAAATATGGAATACGTAGATAGTATTGCACAGGGCCGTGTTTGGACGGGTACAAGAGGCATGAGTGTTGGTCTCGTAGATGAAATTGGCACGCTTTCTGACGCTATAAAAGCCGCAGCATCTATGGCAAAAATTACAACCTACAGGCTTAAAGAATATCCCGAAAAAAAGAATATTTTGGAGCAGCTCTTTAATAATTATAAGCGAACTGTTTCGGTGCGATTGATAGAATCGGAACTCGGTGCAGATCAGTTACGCATGATGCAACAAGTTAAAAAAGTAAAAGCAATGGTAGGCGTTCCGCAGACTGCATTACCTTATACCATTACTGTTCACTAATTTATAATTATGTCTGCAAATTACAGCCAAATCCGCGCCATGTTGGCCATTACAAAGGGTAGCTTAAAAGCTATTTTGCGTAGTCCATCTGCGGTGGTTTTTAGTATCGCTTTTCCACTCATTTTTATTTTGGTTTTTGGATTTATAGGAGGGGGTAATGGAAAAACATCCGTTAAAATTGCTATTGATGCAAGTTCGGACACCACAAGCCCTGTTTATGCAGCGCTTACCAATTTAAGTACTGTTAAAATAGTAAAGGGTAGCGCAGATACTTTACGTCAAGAGCTTGAAAAAGGAAGAATCACTGCAAATGTACTCATTGCAAAAACGGGTTTAGTGAGTCCTGCCTATACTATTAAGATCACGAGCTCTGGTGCTGTGATGC
>JAGNTI010000041.1 GCA_017987615.1 Sediminibacterium sp.
CGATATCGTCTTCGAGGTTTTTAATTCTACTAATACGAACACCCGGCGCAGGAACAATTTCATAGAGTGTTACCGTAGGACCAACCGTTGCCTGAATTTTTTGAATGGCAATGTCGTAGTTTTTTAACGTAGCTATAATTTGATTTTTGTGCGTTTCCAACTCCTGTGGATCGTGCACAATTTTTTCACTACCATGCGTTTCCAGTAAATTAATACTTGGATACTTATAGCTTTTTAAATCGAGAGTGGTATCGTATTTGGTATTAAGCTTGCCAATGCTTGCTGCAGGCGCAGCTTCCTCTATGGGCGTTTCGTTGATTTCTAAAGACAAATCTTCGTTGTCTTCTTCTTCGGTTTCTTCTTCTTCAATTGTCTCATCTAAATCTAGTGGAGCTTCGCCACTCATATGCGGCGTTAATGCATCCGGCATGATTTCTTCGGGCGCATCAGGCATAATTACAGAAACGGCCTTGCCTTCCGATTTTAATTTATTGCCGCTAGGCATCACCGGCACTACTGCCGTTTTTTTTTCCTCTGCTTCGTCGGTGTCAAGTTCTTCTTCTACAGGTGCATTAGGATCTGGCACGAGTGCGCCCGCCTCATCCCATGCTTGCACCACGGGTTTTTCATCATCAAGGGTAAATGGAGCCCCTAAATCGGAAGTATCGTTACTAGTAGACTTGAAATTAAACTTAGGAGCCGTAAACACTGGATTAAAGCGCCAGATAAAATAGCTAAAAGCGGCTAACAATAAAATAGCACCTGTACCAAAGTTACCCGTCCATTTTTGCAGGAATGAAGTGAACAACTCACCCACTGCACCACCCCAAGAAAACGAACTTGCAGATGCCACAAACGCAAAAGCAGTACTTAAAACGATAAGACCTATAAGTACATATCGTGCATTGCGCCAAAGACTAAATATTTTTTTACCAAAAATTAAATTAACCCCTAGAACAAAAAAGAAAGTGCAAAATAAATAAGAAGCAAGGCCAAATCCTTTATAAAATAAAGAGTGTGCTACATAAGCACCAAGCACACCTAACAAATTGCTTACACGCAAATCATTTTCTGCAAAAATTTTAATACCAAACTGGTGCACTTTATCTTGGTCTTCTTGCCAAGTAAATAAATAAGACGTAAAGGCAACAAATAAGAAGGCCGCAAACAATAAGGTTACAGAACCAATTATTTTAGTAGTACGCTCGTCTTTGACAACTTCTGTAACGGTTACTTCGGTTTCCTTATCTGGCGTTAACTGCTCAGGGTCTGGAGGAGTGGTTGCTTTCTTTCTTAAACTATTTGCCATGGAAACAAATATAAGTTAAGGGGAGCGGTCTATCACTGCTTACGGGCCGATGTGCAAAAATGCTAAACGGACTTGGAGTTTTCCACGCTTGGCAGTTGAGAGAGCCCTAATAGCACCCATGCTACCATCCAAAGCAGGCCACCCATTGGCGTGATAACGCCTACCCATGGTAATCCTTCGATGCCTAAAAAAGGCTTTGCCACTATAAAATACAAGGAGCCCGAAAAGAGGACAATGCCATCGATAAAAAACAGCCCTGCCCTACTTAGTAGTTTTTGCTCCTTTGGAGATGCCGCTTTATTCATTAAGATACCCGTTATCAGTAACGCCACCACATGATACATTTGATAGCGGACCGCTGTTTCGTATGTAATGAGTGCCGCCGGGGATAACACCGCTTTTAATGCGTGTGCGCCAAACGCACCAAGGGCCACTGTTAATGCACCTAAAAAAGCAGCAATTGAAATAAAATATTTAGATAGCATGATTTATAATTTAGCAAGGGCTTTTTTAAAACTGTCGGCAGTAATCGTATCTTCTTGTAAATGAATTTGAGCAGCACTATAAAATGGCAACCTAGCCTCTCGTTGCTTTTCTAAAAAAGACAACAGCTCCGCGTCCGATAACTTAGCAATTAAAGGGCGGTGCGCTTTTTCGGGCGCTAGCCTTGCCGCAATAACAGGTAATGGTTCATCGAGCCAAATAGTTACGCCCTGCTTATTCATCCAGGCCATATTATCAAAAAAACAAGGAGCCCCACCGCCGGTTGCAAGCACGTAAGTCTTTTTTTGATCAAACCATTTTAATACCGCCGACTCTACTTTTCTGAAATACTCTTCCCCATCTTCCGTAAATAATTCGGCAATGGTTTTTTCTTCTTTTACCTCTATTAAGTAGTCTAAATCGTATCCGCCGGTCTTATATTTTTTAGCCAACTGTTTTGTCCAATAGCTTTTTCCCGACCCCATCAACCCTATTAAAAAAATCTTCATGCCAGCCAATTTAAACGCCAGAAATGGCAATATTAATTTCTTCTTCCACCTGCAGCAGCTTTGTTTGACTGCTCCATTTCTTTTGTCATTTCTTCTATTTCGGTTTCTGACCTGCCGGTTTTGTCCCCTAGTAAATGTTCCGCAAAATAATCTGCTTGACGCCAAAAGAAATATTCTGTCATATCACCATAGCCATGTCTTTGTCCAGGCAGTAGCACTAGATCAAAACGTTTGTTTGCTTTTATTAAAGCATTGGCCATACGAATGGTATTACTTGGGTGTACGTTGTTATCAATGTCACCATGAGAAAGCATCAAATGACCTTTTAAATTTTTAGCTAGGTCCGGATTTTTTTCGATGCTATATAAAAAGCTAGTATCACCTTTGTCACCAATTACTTCTTTAACGCCATGATGCTGTTCACTCCACCAACGGTTGTACACGCTATTGTCATGGTTACCCGCCGACGAAACAGCTACTTTAAAAAAGTTAGGATATACTAGCATCGCAGCAGTACTCATAAATCCACCACCCGAATGACCATGAATACCTACTCTATCGATATCGATAAATTTAAAGCGGTCGGCAAGTTGTTCTACCGCTGCTTTTTTATCAGCTAAACCGTAATCACGCAAATTGCCATACCCATAGTTATGGTACCACTTGCTTCGTGCAGGATGCCCGCCTCTATTACCAATTGTTACTACTACAAATCCCATTTGAGCAAGACGGTCGATACGGTCCATACCTTTGGTAAACGCTTTGTTAACCGCTTCGGTTTGTGGGCCCGGATATACATACTCTATAATGGGGTATTTTTTAGTTGAATCAAAATCAAACGGCTTGTACATCACACCATATAAATCGGTAATGCCATCATCCGCTTTTACTTTAAAGGTTTCAGGGAACTTATAACCCGTTGCCATTAACGATGATAAATCAGCGGTTTCAAGATCCATTACTTTTTTGCCTTCTGCATTGTAAAGTACCGAAGCAGGCACCGAGTTTACACGCGAAAAATTATTAACAAAGAAAGTATTGTTGTCATTCATGCGCATGGCATGGTCAAAATTACCTGGATTTAAAAGTTTTAAGCCGGTACCGTCAAAATTTACACGGTATGCGTGTAAAAGGTATGGGTCTTCACCTGCTTCTTTGCCATTAGCAGAAAAATACAAAACACGCTTTGCTTCATCAATGCCTAAAATTTCTTCGCAGTGAAACGTGCCTGATGTAATTTGATTTTTAAGCTTACCGCTTTCGTCGTGTAAATAAAAATGAGCCCATCCATCCTGCTCGCTCCATTTAATAAGCTCTTTACCCCCATTTACTAGTCCTACTCTTTTATTTTCGATATAGGTATTAAAGGTTTCGGTAATTAATGGATTAACCGTTGCAGTTGTAACGTCTACCGTGCAAACATCGATTCGCTTTTGATCACGACTGGTTCTAGTAAAATAAAATTTACTGTTGTCACCAAGCCATACAGAGGCTCTAAAATCATCATCTCTCGTGTTTACTTTTCCTGGGTCAGACCATACGGCAACCCCCTGATCTTTAAATTTAGAAACATTCAATTCTTTACCGGTAGCGGTTGTAATATCAAATACATACAAATGATCTACGGGCGCTTCTTTTTCGCCAGGCATCCAATATTTATAGGTTTCAAGTGTTGGACGAGGGCCACTTACATTATTAATGACCCACAAGTCTTTAACTTTTGTATTGTCTACTTTTTTAACTACAAAATATTTAGAATTAGGCGACCACATTACATAGGCACCCTTACGCTTCTTTTTATCCTTTTCTTTTTCTTCGTCGGTTTGACCCGTACCTGATAAATTATTATCATTGAAATAGCCAAAGTTTTCGATACCATCTTTGGTTAATTGCTTTTCAACAATGGTAGAATCGTTTTCATTGATTAAGGCCTTTTCGTAAGAAGCCTTATCCATCCAGTACAAGTTATTGTTTCGACCAAAAACTACAGAATTACCATCTGGTGAAACATTCGCCCAACTTGGTTTACGTTTTGGCTTCTTTAATTCAGGAAGTTCTACAAGCTCTGCAGTTTGCAAATTGTATTCGAAATAAAATACTTTTTTCACTTTTACTGCAGGCGTACCCTTTTTAGCTGTAGAATCTTTCTTTTCAATTTCTTGGGTACTTTTTACCTCAAACTGAATCCAATTTTCATCTCTAATAAAACGCATGCTATCAATGGCTAAATGCTGCGCATCAAATGGATCTTTTACAATACGGGTGATTTTTGCAGCCAAATCAGCGTTATCAAAAAGTACTTTCTTTTCTGCTTTAATCGGATCTACGATGTACCACTTTTTACCTTCTGTGGTTTCATACATATACCAAAAGCGTTCCGACTTTTTTAGAAAATGCGGATCCACCGATGTAGAAAAAATAAGCTTATCTACTTTTTTAGGTGAAAACCTTGCAGCAAGTGCATAGTTAGCTTTGGTTACAGGAACCTGTTGTGCGGTAGCTGAACTGCTCATAAAAAGGGCAGCAACAAACAGGCAAAAAAGGGATGTGCAATACTTCATAGGATTGATTTTATAGAGGAGATGAAAATAAGCATTCTGCTAAAATATTGGCTATTCTGTTACACATTTATGTATAAAATTGACAGCCGGATGAACCTTTGTGCAAAAGGGGCGTTAACTTTAATCTATGTATCAGTATTCTACCGCTTATGAAGCGTCACCATCATTTGCCGCCAATATGGACGCAAATGATCCGCTCGCACCATTTAAATCGCAGTTCCACTTCCCTAAACATGGCGATAATGAAGTCATTTATTTTTGTGGGAACTCACTCGGTCTTCAGCCTAAAAATGTAGCTGCTGCCATTGAAACCGAACTTGCCAGTTGGAGAGAATTAGCCATTGGCGGTTATTTTGGAGGCACCAATCCTTGGCTACATTATCAAGAATATACAAGGTCTACCCTGGCTAAAATGATGGGCGCCCAAGAAAATGAAATCACCGTCATGAACGCCCTTACGGTAAACCTGCATCTTTTAATGCTTAGCTTTTATAAACCTTCTCCTACCCGTTTTAAGATTATTATGGAGGCAGGTGCGTTCCCTTCTGATCAGTACGCGGTAGAAACACTTGTAAAACATTTTAACCTAGATCCGGATACTGCCATTATAGAAATTAAGCCGGAAGCGGGTAAAAAAACTTTAGATAATAGCGCAATTACCAAGGCCATTTATGAGGCTGGTGATTCCCTTGCCATGGTGCTTTTTGGTGGCATTAATTATTACACGGGTCAACTTTTTGATATCAAATCTATTACCGAAGCTGCGCACCAAGTGGGCGCTATAGCGGCATTTGATTTGGCACACGTTGCAGGCAATGTACCCATGGAATTACATGCATGGAATGTAGATTTTGCCGTATGGTGTTCTTATAAGTATTTGAACGCAGGACCAGGTGCCGTAGGTGGTGTATTTGTACATGAAAAACATGTAACTAATATTAACACCCCAAGGCTTGGTGGATGGTGGGGAAATGATGAAGCTACCCGCTTTAAAATGGAAAAAGGCTTTGTTGCAAAACCTACAGCATCGGGTTGGAATATGAGTACTGCGCAGGTATTTAATACGGTCAATTTAAAAGCATCTTTATCTATGTTCGAAGAAGCCGGGATGCAAAACTTGCGTAATAAAAGCATCGCACTTACCGGATACTTGGCGTATTTATTAGATCAATTAACGTCCCTTTCATTTACCCTTATTACACCTTCAGATCCAAACCAAAGAGGCGCACAACTATGCTTGTTTTTTGAAGAAAAAGGAAAAGAAATTTATCAGAAAATGAAGGAGCATGGCATAATTGTTGACTACCGTGAACCGGGTGTTATTCGAGTAGCACCAGCACCACTTTATTGCAGTTTTGAAGACGTATATAGGTTCTACGAAATTCTAAAAACATTTTAATTCAGGTACCATGCACCCCACATATTTAGCACTCGGCGACTCTTATACGATTGGCGAATCAGTACCCTTACACGAGGGTTTCCCATACCAATTGGTGCAAAAATTAAGGGCCAAATATCCAGGTTTTATGGCGCCAGAAATAGTGGCAAAAACAGGTTGGACCACAAACGAATTGGCCACGCATTTGATCCACACAGTACTTCAAAAACAGTACGATTTTGTCACACTTTTAATTGGCGTAAACAACCAATACCGGAATTTATCCATCACCGAATTTGACCAGGAATTTACCTTTTTACTACTCAAAGCTTTGCAATATAATGGGCATCAAAATAGTCGTGTTTTTGTACTTTCCATACCCGACTGGGCGCATACTCCTTTTGCGCAAAAAAAGAGCGCAGAAACAGGGCTAAATTTAACAGAAATTAGTGCGCAAATTGATGCCTTTAATGAGGTTATAAAAAAGCGTTGTGAAGACATGGAAATTGACTTCATTTACATCACAGATTTTACTAGAAATTGTGCGCCAGAAATGATCGCGCAAGATGGCCTACATTATAGTGCAAAAATGCACCAAATTTGGGCAGGCTTATTACTCGAAAAGTTTATCTTATAATTTTAAATAGCCGGCCATTTCAGTAGCATAATTTTTGGCAGCCTCGGCAGCAGCTTCTGCAAAATCTTCGCCGTTACTAGCAAAAATAATAGCCCTACTAGCAGCTACCAACAACCCACAATCTGGGGTGGCGCCATGGCTAGAAACTTCTTCTAAACTTCCACCTTGTGCACCAATTCCTGGCACCAATAAAAAGTGATTGGGAATGATATTTCTGATGCTCGAAAAGTCACTTGCTTTGGTAGCACCCACCACAAACATTAAGTTGTTGGGCGTACCCCAACTTGCTACTTTTTCAAGTACTACTTCGTACAATTGTTTGCCAGAATTTGCGAGTGTTTGTTGTTCAAAATCTTGACTACCTGCATTGGATGTTAATCCCAAAACAATGGTCCATTTATTTTGATATTCTAGAAAAGGACGCACGCTATCTTCACCCATATAAGGGGCTACCGTTACCGCATCAAACTGCATGGTTTCAAAAAAAGTACGGGCATATTGGGCCGATGTATTGCCTATATCTCCCCGCTTTGCGTCGGCGATTGTGAACAAATTTTTGGGGATATATTCTAGTGTTTCCTGCATGGTTTCCCAACCTTTTACCCCTTCAGACTCGTAAAAAGCGGTGTTAATTTTATACCCAACACAGTAATCTTTGGTAGCATCTATGATGGCTTTATTAAACGTCAAAACCGCGTCTGGCTTGCCTTGCAAGTGCTTTGGCAATTTAGAAACTTCGGAGTCTAAACCCACCAATAAATATGATTTTTTAGCCCTGATTTGAGCCACTAGTTGTTCGCGCGTCATACCGCAAATATAGGATAAGTTTTGGGGGTAAACTGTGGGTAGCGCAGGCTAAAAATTGCTTTTCTTTGTACCACGTTTAACACTATGGAAAAGAAGGCTTTATACTACGCAGACTACCTACATCTAGACAAAGTTTTAGATGCACAGTACCCTGTTAGTTTTACGGACGGTCACGAAAAAGCACATGACGAAATGTTGTTTATTGTGATCCATCAAGCCTATGAACTTTGGTTCAAACAAATTATTTTTGAACTCGATTATGTGTTGGATATTTTTGGCCAGCCCGCCATCAACGACAACGCCGAAGACATGAACTTGGTGCGTCACAGACTTGGCCGAATTATAAAAATTTTACAGCTCTTAAATGATCAAGTGAACGTACTTGACACCATGACGCCGCTCGACTTTTTAGCGTTCAGAAATTTGCTTACCCCATCATCTGGATTTCAGTCTAAACAGTTCAGACTCATCGAAGCAAAACTTGGTTTAGAAATTGACAATAGACATCAAAAAGATTATTACAAAAAAACAGGCGAAGGCGGATTTGACAAACCTGATTACGATCAAATTTCAACCGCCGAAGCAGATAAAAATTTATTAACCCGCGTTAACGAATGGCTCGAAAGAATGCCGTTTTTTAAAGACGAATTTGGCGCCAAATTTTGGGACGAATACCGAACTATTTATGAGGCCGGATTAACCCCCCGTGAGGCGTCAAAAATTCACGATTTTGATTATGTTTTTTTTGAAAAAATTCCGGCCGATGCTACGCCCGAAATTTTAGCCAATTTAAGAAGCTCTTTTTCGCCTAAAGCGATGGGGGCGGCGCTCTTTATTATGCTCTATCGCGACTACCCTATTTTTCAAAATTCTTACCAGGTGTTAGACGCCTTAATTGAGATCGATCACCTGATGAGTAATTGGCGACATAAACATTTAATTATGGTTCGCCGCATGATTGGTATGCGTGTTGGAACGGGCAACACTTCGGGAGCTGGATATTTAGAAGGCGCTCTTAACAAACATTTTATTTACAGAGATCTTTCCGGTCTCTCCACCTATTTAATTGAAAGAAGAAAAATTCCTGCACTTCCAAAAAGCCTGATTGAGAAATTAGGATTTTCATTGGGGCTTCATCACGCAGGATAAAATATAAAAACTATGAAACAAAGAATCAAACATTTAATGCTCATCGTACTGGTTGGTGCTTTTTTTGTGAGTACCGCCCAAAAGCCTACGGATGCAAAATTACCCACCGATTCAAAAGTTAAAATTGGCAAACTAGCCAATGGACTCACTTACTACATCAGAAAAAACGTTGAGCCTAAAAATAGAGCCGAGTTAAGACTTGTAGTAAATGCTGGTTCAACATTAGAAACAGAAAAACAAAGAGGCCTTGCGCACTTTGTAGAACACATGTGTTTTAATGGAACCAAAAATTTTAAAAAGCAAGAACTGGTAGACTTCCTAGAAAAGAGCGGTGTTAATTTTGGTGCTGACTTAAATGCATACACAAGCTTTGATGAAACAGTGTACGAACTTCAAGTTCCTACCGATAGTCCAATGGTGTATAAAAAAGCCATGCAGGTTTTAGAAGACTGGGCGCATCAAGTAAGTTTTGATCCTTCAGAAATTGATAAAGAGCGTGGTGTTGTTACAGAAGAGTGGAGACTTGGTAGAGGTGCTGACGCGCGCCTTCGTGATAAATATTTCCCTGTTATTTTAAATGGTTCTCAATACGCTAAAAGACTTCCTATTGGTACCAAAGAAAGTATCAATGGCGCACCTTATAGTGAGCTTACAGGATTTTACAAAGATTGGTACCGTCCTAATTTACAAGCGGTGATTGTAGTTGGCGATATAGATGTTGCTGAAACAGAAAAAATGATTCAAGCGCATTTTGGAAAACTCACCAACCCAGCTAATCCTAAACCACGCACTAAATTTGGCATCCCAGCATTTACAGATACCCGTATTTCTATTTTAACAGATCCGGAGCAGGCATACAATGTGCTTCAAATGTTTTACATGATCCCAGCTGTTAAAGAAGCAACCACCGAGGGAGAATACAGACAAGGCATAGTGCGCGAACTCTTTAACCAGATGATGAGTAGCCGTCTAGACGAACTTTCTCAAAAACCAGAAGCGCCATTTTTATTTGCTAGCAGTAGCTACGGCGAATTTTTGGGAGACAAAGACGCTTTTACCCTTTTAGCCGTTCCTAAAACAG
>JAGNTI010000195.1 GCA_017987615.1 Sediminibacterium sp.
TCACTCATTTTTGCGAGTGCTTCATTGTGCGTTACAATCAAAAATGTTTGACCCATTGTTTTTTGTAAATGCAAAAACAGTTCGTGCAATTCCTGTGCATGTTTACTATCTAAATTTCCAGTAGGCTCGTCTGCAAAAACAATATCCGGATTGTTAATGAGTGCTCTTGCTACTGCAACTCTTTGTTGTTCTCCACCTGATAGCTCCGATGGTTTATGAGATGCTCTATCTTTTAGTCCTAATATTTTTAAAAGTTCAAGTGCCCTCTGTTCTAAATCATTTTTATTAGTGCCCGCAATCCATCCTGGAATACATACATTTTCGAGTGCTGTAAACTCCGGTAATAAATGATGAAATTGAAACACAAAACCAATATGTTGGTTTCTAAATTTTGCCAGTTCCTTTTCTTTTAAAGTATCGATGCGCTGGTTATTGATCCAAATTTCACCCGAATTGGCTTTATCTAAACTGCCCAAAATATGCAGTAAAGTGCTTTTTCCTGCCCCCGATGAGCCAACAATACTTACGATTTCCCCCTTATTAACAATAATATCTACGCCTTTTAGCACCTGAAGGTCGTTGTAATTGCGGGTAATATTAGTTGCTTTTAGCATGGATATGAGTGTGTTATACAGGATTGAAGGCCTTATTGCTCCTACAAACCTACATTAGTACGGGTTAAATTTAGCGAATATTAATAATTTGTTTACAGCTGGTGGGCAACTCCAATTTGGTAATTTGATAGATACGGCTACATTTGCAAAAATATTAAACACTGCATTATGTTTTGGACTTTAGAATTAGCCAGTTATTTAGAAGAGGCTCCTTGGCCTGCTACTAAGGACGAATTGATCGATTATTCTATCCGTAGCGGTGCGCCGATTGAAGTAGTTGAAAACCTTCAAGAACTAGAAGAAGAAGGTGATGTATTCGAAAGTATCGAAGACATTTGGCCAGACTATCCTAGTCAGGACGACTTTATGTTTAACGAAGACGAATACTAGAACGTAGCACATGATACTTGATGAGCTAACGCAACTAAATAAATATGTAAAGGTCCACCCCAGATTTGAGGTGGCCTTTGCTTATATATTAGATACCAATTTCGATAACATGCCGGAAGGTAAGATCGAAGTAGATGGTAAAAATATTATTGCCATTATTGCAGATGGGCCAGGCGTTTCTATTTTAGATTCTTGTGCAAGTTTTGAATGTCACAACACATACATTGACATTCAAGTTTGTTTTAGTGGAATAGAAACGGTGGGTTGGAAATCACGCAGCACCTGCCTAGAACCTAGGGGTGAATACGATGCAAAAAGCGACGTCTTATTTTTTGAAGACGCACCCGATCATTTCTTTAAACTACACGCAGGTCAGTTTGGAATTTATTTTCCAGACGACGTACATGCACCCATGATAGGTGAAGGAAAAATCAGAAAACTAATCTTAAAAGTTAAAGTAGACTAAGCTAGCTTTTCTTAAACGTAAGTTTAAAATAAAGTAGCACTAGTGATAGGACTAGCACTATCGCGTTTGCGGCTATAACCGGCCCACTACCTGTGCTAATGCCGTAATAGAGCCATATAATGGTACTAAGTACTACAATGAGTATCATATAAATACTTAAATCACCTACACTCTTTGTTTTATAAGCCTGCCATACCTGTGGCATAAAAGTAATGGCACTTAAAAAGGCCCCGATATAACCGATAATTTCGTTCATAAAATTTGTATGACTAGTCTTTTAGACTTGTGCGTTGGAATTGTCTTTGCGATTATTCTTGGATGCCTAATTTTTGCATTACTTCATTACTTACGCCTGTCATAGAAAAACCGCCATCATGGAATAGGTTTTGCATGGTAACCATACGCGTAAGATCAGAAAATAATGTAACACAGTAATTAGCACAATCCTCAGCAGTTGCATTACCTAATGGTGCAATTGCATTTGAGTAATCGTAGAAATCACCAAAGCCTTTGATACCAGTACCTGCAGTGGTTTTAGTTGCTGACTGAGAAACGGTATTGATACGTACCTTTTTTTCTAGACCATAATGGTAACCAAAACTACGCGCGATAGATTCAAGCATTGCCTTAATGTCAGCCATGTCAGTATAAAAAGGGAAGGTTCTTTGTGCTGCCATATAAGAAAGTGCAACAACGCTGCCCCACTCATTAATCGCATCTAATTTTTTTGCTACCGATAACATTTTGTGAAATGACATAGCAGAAACGTCGATGCCTTTCATAAAATAATCGTAGTTAGACTCGGTGTACGGAACATTTTTTCTGATGTTCACGCTCATGCCAATTGAGTGCAGTACAAAATCTATTTTACCACCCAATACTTCTTGAGACTCGGTAAATAATTTTGTTAAATCTTCGATACTAGTAGCATCGGCAGGGATAATTTTTGAATTAGTAGCCTCTGCTAATTTATTGATCTCACCCATGCGCATGGCAATAGGTGCGTTGGTTAATACAAATGTTGCGCCTTCTTCGTGTGCTTTTTCAGCCACTTTCCAAGCTATAGAATTAGCGTCTAAAGCGCCAGTGATAATACCTCTTTTTCCTTTTAATAAGTTGTAAGCCATAGTTTGTTGTTTACGTATCGTAAAAGTAAATAAAATAGATTAAATGACCCTTATTCTTCCACCATTTCTGTGGCAGTAGCCATAGCGGCTGGGGTAGGCTGTTCGCCACTGAGCATTTGAGCAATGGCGTTTATGCGCTCATCTTTGCTGAGGCGCTTAATATGTGTTGCAATACCGCTCTCTTTGCTTTGCTTGTACACAAAGAAGTGTGCGTTTGCTTTTCCTGCAATTTGAGGCTGGTGCGTGATGCAAATAATTTGACTACTAGCAGCTAAGCCTTGCATGATAATGCCCACTTGTTTTGCGGCTTCACCAGAAATACCCGTGTCAATTTCATCAAAAATAAGCGTAGGCAAATTAACCGATGTTGCCACTAACGATTTAATACAAAGCATAAGTCTACTCAATTCACCACCACTTGCTACTTTTTTAATAGACTCGTATTTTCCACTTTTATTGGCGTCAAATAAAAATTCGATTTGATCGGTACCAAAAGCGTTAAG
>JAGNTI010000196.1 GCA_017987615.1 Sediminibacterium sp.
ATCGTCTTTAGTAAATAATTTACGAGGAGCTATGATGGTATCTACTATATTGGTATGGAGGGTAGGGTCTTCTAGTGGTAATAGTCTTGTTGTTTTTTCGTGTTGAATTACGAGTCTGTTAAAAGGGTCGATGAAAGGCTTGCTGGTAATTTTTATATCATTGATTGCGTAAAAACCAGTAGGAATTTGACTTTGTAATACTACAATTCCTTTTTCTGATGCTGCGTAAACTGTGTTTTGGTTACCGTTAATTATCCACTTGGGTGTATAGTCTTTAAACTTTTTTTCAAAGTCAAATTGACTTTTCAAGTGAAGCTCAGTTTGCTTGTTTTGTAGGGTGTAATAATTAATTTTATTTTCAGAAAGGGTGACAATTTCGTTGTTTGCATTTGTTGTGAAATCATCAAGATCAATCCGGTTGTCATTTTGAATGGTAAGGAGATGGTGGCCTTGTGACGTATACATTGTAAATCCAATACCCTGGTTATGACTAAGTATAAAATTACTTTGTTTTTCTACCCCGGTTATAATTTTGTTTTGTGCGCTATTACTTTTTTTAAATGATTTTAAATCAATGATGGTTGTTGGTTTGTATAACGAAAATGCATACAAGCTATCGCCAAGTCTTTGTGTGTGGGTATAAAGTCTTCCCTCTAGAGGATTGGATTTTGCAGCATATTTCTTTCCAAATTTAGGTATGATGGTTAAGTTGGTATAGGATAAAATGTATGTAGTGTCTTTGATGGTTGCAATGAGTCTGGTGTCTTTAACATTGACAGAGGATCGCTTGCCGTTTTTGATTTCGAAAGTATTGTTTCCATTAAATAAATAATAGCTGTTTTTGTCAAATCCGGGTTGGTATTTTAAGTCATTGTGTAATATGTTTTGATTAAAACCTTTTACGCAAAATACGCCGTCGTATAAACTACCCATCCAAAGTGTATGGGTAGTTTTTTGGTAATGTAGGGCTTGGATATAGGGGCTTCCTGAAGGAAGGGAATTAAACAATGGGAAAGCAGTTATGACGCCTCCGCTGATTAGGTTATGCGTGTCACCAATACCAAAACAGATATTATTTTCCACAAATGCAATATCCCAAACAGCATAGTTGTATTTGACATCATTTCGCAGTGGATAACTGTTTTTATCAATCAGTTTCCAATTTGCATATACGCTGTAGTATCCATCGCCGCCAATGGCTAGCGTATCACCCTTTGCCGCAATGGTAAGTAAAGGTGCATGAATTGGATTTGCCTTTTTTGTAAATGTTTCATCTACCAAAAAAGAACCCGCTGTTAATGTTTCTATTTTTCCTTGCGGATAGCTTACGGCAATGATATTCCCATTGTAGTTTGTTAGATCATAAATAGTTCCTTGCGTAGGATTATAAGGGATTTCGATCAATTTGGTTTTAAGCCATTTTAGCACCGATGTTTGTGTGACAATCCAAATTGTGTTTTGTAGTTTTTTTATTTTAATCGTATTGCCTATGGCTTTGTTGCTGTGTGCTTGAACTATCTTTTTTGTTTCCTGATCAATAATAAATAAGCTATCCCTACATCCTATAAAAACATATGCATCTAGGAATCCAATTTGAATGACTGATTTTCCTAGTATTCTTTTTTCAAGCCATTGAGTTTGAGCATGGTTCATTATTTTCAAACCATTTTCGGTAGCTATCCAAATATTGTTTTTATCGTCTTCAGTTATGTGATTGATTGTAGAAGAGGGTAGTCCTTTTTTTACTGAATAAGAAGCGGTAGGTAATGTTTGGGCATGTGTAACTTGCGTCAAAACTATGAGCCATAGTATTGTTGCAATTGTTGTAGCCCAAGTCTTGAAATGTTGAAACATAATTTGTTTTTCAAAAATACATTCTTTTGGTTGTAGCCCTCAATAAAATTGCTGTTGATTAAATAGGACTTATGCGTTCTTATAAACCGTAGGTTTAATTTTTCTTGAACATCTTTGAGTGTTTGTGAAGTGGTATAAACATTGCCATCATTCACATAAATTTCAGAGTAGGGGCCTTTTGCTTTCAAATACAATATAGAATCTTGTAAAACTGGAATGGTGATCCCTTTGGATTTAATCGTTATAAATTGTTCTTTTGGTTGAACATCATTTACCGAACACTTTTCTATGCAATGCAGTAATTCTTTTGGATCAATGGGCTTTAGTAAATAATCAAAAGCTTGGTACTTGATTGCTTTAAGGGCATGTTCTGCAAAAGCAGTAACAAAAACTATTTTGCAGGCAGGAGGCAACTTTGTAGCAATATCAAAACCGCTGCCTTTACTTAATTGGATGTCTAAAAAAGCAATATGAACGGTGTTGTTGGATAGAATTAAAATAGCATCTTCGATATTGCTAGCCGTATGTATTTTTCCGATGTAATGGAGGCAATACTGTTGAATAAGGCTTTTTAAAGCGGCTACCCCATGACGTTCATCGTCTACTATTATGATGTCCATTTTCATGTAACCTAAATGTACAAAATGCTTTATTAAACAAAATATTCGCTTATTTAAACAACCTTTTATTTATTTAATGGGATTTTAATTGCCTTTAATTATGGCGTTTTTTGCCAATTTATTGGTATTTGATAAATATTTGGGCTGTTTAATAAAAATTGTTCTTTTAAACCTTTTAAGGTCTTTACTTAGAGTAAGATTAGTGTAAGTACTGTCTGGGGGGATTGTACTTATTGATATCTATAAAGGGGAATGCCAAAAGCGTTCCTTTTTTTATGTGGCTAGGGGCGTGCTATACTTTTCAACCCTTCTTGTGCCCGCATACATTTCATATTCTAGTAAACGGCAATCTATTTTGGCGTTTAAAAACTCGATACGCCTGCTAGGCTTTAACCTTATTTTTTTAGCGAGTTCTAAATTGCCGGTAAAAATATAGCCAGTGGCGCCCTTGCATTTGCTTTTTAAAAAGTCACCCATTCTTGCATAGGTAGCTTCAAGTTCTATTTCTTCTCCCAGTCTTTCGCCATATTCTGGATTAAATAAAATAACAGCGCCTTCCATATTGTCAGGCATCTTTGTATTTTCAAAATCACATACCTGA
>JAGNTI010000197.1 GCA_017987615.1 Sediminibacterium sp.
GTAATGCAGAGTAGCTATGTACGGCAAGGATAAACGCTGAAAGCATCTAAGCGTGAAACCTTCCACAAGATGAGTTTACTTTTAAGGGTCGTCGAAGACTACGACGTTGATAGGCTATAGGTGTAAAGCTAGTAATAGCAAAGCCAAGTAGTACTAATTGCCCGTAAGCTTTATTTTTTTTCTTGTTATTATTTTTCCTTTCCAATATGTAATTTATTGTTTTATCAGTCTAATTAGTTTTAGACACCGATAAAATTACCTTCTTATGGTGATTTTGCCGGGGGTGTTCACCTCTTCCCATTCCGAACAGAGAAGTTAAGTCCCCCATGGCCGATGGTACTTGCATTTTGCTGGGAGAGTAGGTAGTTGCCATATTTATTAAAAAGCCTCGTATATCTTAATCGATATCACGAGGCTTTTTTGTTTTAGGGATCTCTCAACTAACTACAGATCATTTCCTTTGTACCAGATCCAGTAGCAAGCCCAGGGTAATGCAACTCTGCTTCTTGTTTTTATATACAACACCACACCATTTCAATGTATACTTACATAACCTGTTCATATATTTTTTTACTTGAGGTATAGGCATAAAAAAAGTCCCGCAATAAATTGCAGGACTTTTTTTATGTAAGCTTAGAAATTTAGTAGATATTAATATCTGTTAAATCCTCCGCCTCCACCGCCGTTTCCACGGTCACGGTTGTATCCACCGCCGCTTCCGCCGCGATTTCCACCACCACCGTATCCACCACGGCTACCGCCGCCGCCGCCGAAGCTCTTCTTTTTGAAGCCGCCTCTTTCGCCTTCTGGACGTGGAGTTGATTCATTAACAACAATCTTGCGCTCCATAACATCAGTATCGTGTAATTGCGCGATTGCAGCACGAGCTGCTTCATCATCTGCCATTTCTACGAAACCAAAGCCTTTGCTACGGTCATTGTTAAATTTGTCTGTAACGATCTTTGCACTTGTTACTTCACCGAATGGAGTAAACAAGTTTTGCAGGTCTTCACTGGACATATTCCAGTTTAGATTTCCAACGTAAATGTTCATGTTCTTTAAAAAAATTAAGTGATCAAAAACCAATGATAATACTGTAGCCAAAACCTGAAACATTTACGAAAAAAAACGTTCTGAGAAATGGAAGAACTGTCATTGGACATTTCGAAGGTATGTAATTTGTGGGAAACCAATTTTTTTTTATGCTTTTTTTACCCTTTAGGGCATAAAAAAACCCGGCCTAAGCCAGGTTTTTTGTATAAAAGGTTGATTATCTGAAGATTACTCGCCTACTACTTCAAAATCAATTTCAGTAACATTACCGTTACCAAAGTCGATAGAAGCCTTATAAGCACCTAATTCTTTCACTTCTTCTACAATTGTGATACGCTTGCGATCAATTTCGTAACCTTTTTGGTCACGGATAGCACGTGTTAATTGTAATGAAGTTACTGCACCAAATATTTTACCGCTTGTACCTGTCTTAGCAGTTAATTTAACTGGGCTAGATTTTAGTACATCGATTACTTTATTGATTTCAGCTAACATTACCGCTTCTTTTTTAGCCTTAACTTTTAACTGTTCGTCAAGTTGCTTAAGATTAGAAGGGCTTGCTTCAACAGCAAACTTTTGTGGGATTAAAAAGTTACGAGCATAACCGTTTTTTACAGTTACCAATTCGCTTTTACCACCTAAGTTGTCTACGTCTTGAATTAAAATTACTTGCATGTTGTTTTTGTTTTAGTTCCCAAGAGCCCAGCTACTGCTGTCTCTCACCCGATGTGAGATTAGGGAAGGTTACTAATTAGGGTATTACTTTAATAAGTCAGTAACGAAAGGTAATAAAGACATTTGACGTGCCTTTTTAACTGCGTCCTGTACTTTACGTTGATACTTTAGTGAGTTACCGCTCAAACGACGAGGTAATAATTTACCTTGTTCGTTGATGAACTTTTTAAGGAACTCAATATCCTTGTAGTCTACGTATTTGATGCCGTATTTCTTGAAACGACAAAACTTTTTCTTTGGTTTCTCCTGCTTAATTGCGGTCAGGTATTTTATCTCATTCTTTGCCATGTGATTAAGCCTCCATTTTTTGTTTTACCGCAAATCCGCCATTTCTTTTTACGTGGTTATACTCAACGGCGTATTTGTCGAGTTTCGTAATCATGTGACGCATAATTTGCTCGTCACGTAAAATTTGAATCTTAAGTTTTTCGTTAAGATCAGTTGGGCCACTGTATTCTAACACCCAGTAAATACCAGTTGTCTTTTTTTGAATAGGGTAGGCCAGTGATTTAAGACCCCAAGGATTTGAATGCACAGTAGCTCCACCGAAGCTAGCAATCATATCTTGGTATTTTTTCTGAGAAGCTTTAAAATCCTCTTCAGAAAGAACCGGAGTGAAAATCACCATTAATTCGTAATTACTCATTACTTGAATTTTTAGGTTTAAAATTGGGTTTACCCAGTGGACTCCACCGAAATGGAGAATCTGCCAAATACAGATTTGGGGTTGCAAAAGTACGCAAAAGCACTGGTTTTACTGCATTTTTTCCTCTATTTTTTCGAGTAAAACCAGAAAAGTTGGAAAATGGTCGCTAAAACCATCCCTAAACTGGTTCCCATCCCAGGTACGAAGGGGGTAACCCTTGTATCTGCCCTGTTGCTCAATCATAAAAAAGGCTTTAAACACGTGGGAGCTGCCCAAAAAGAGCCTACCTGCATGCCTGGGCGGAATCCAGCTCTGTGATACCAAAATTTGGTCAAAAATGCCCCAGGCATCCCTGTTGGCAAGGGTTCCGTTGCCTTTTGCCAGCACTTCTACCCATGGATTGTATAAATCCGACTTTTTAATCATTTTCAGCCCTCCACTTGATTGAAGTGCATGCGACACGCTATAATCGGATGGGTTATCATTTAAATCGCCCATCACCATTATTTTGGCAGTCGGATCCTCTGCAAGTATGGTGTTGATATGACTTCTGCAAACCCTAGCAGCTTTACTCCTGGATTCGGTACTTCTTTTTTGGCCACCTCTTCTACTGGGCCAATGATTTACATAAACATG
>JAGNTI010000042.1 GCA_017987615.1 Sediminibacterium sp.
AACATAGCTAACAAGCATCGCCATTACTATGCCTAGTAAATAAAGACCCATCATTACAAGGCCTTGTAAACTTAAAAATCCAAAGTAGTATTTGTTATCTACAACAAGTGAAATTAAAATCGTGAATACCGGTAAACGCGCACTACAACTCATGAGTGGTGTAACGAGTATCGTTAACAATCTTTCTTTTCTATTTTCAATATTGCGTGCACTCATAATGGCTGGAACGGCACATGCAAAACCACTTACCATGGGCATCACACTTTTTCCATTCAGCCCAACTTTGCGCATGAGTCGATCACTTAAAAAACTAATGCGCGCCATATAACCACTGTCTTCAAGCATGGTAATGAGCCCAAACAAAATCATAATTTGTGGCACAAATACTAAAATTCCACTCAGGCCAGCCACCAGTCCATTCACGATTAAATTACTCCACCATGTTTCTGGAAGCCAAGCAGACAAAGAGCTTCCGCCTTTTGCAAAAGCCCACTCGATACCATCCATTGGAAAGCTAGCCAGCCAATAAACGCTTTGAAATAAAATAAAGAGTACAGCAAGTAATATGACATTACCCCAAACTCGGTGTAATAAAATATTGTCTAACTTATCTGAAAAAATCTTTTTTTCTAAAGGCCCAGGCTCTACAACATGCCTACGCATAACGTCTCTGATTTGACTATAGCGCTGTAAAATTTCTTCGGCTTGTGTTTTGGTTGGATTAAACTGATGCGTTAATTCAAGACCTTCAATTTCTTTTTGTACCGCATCTGTTAACGGAAAATTTTCATGATTGATTAAATAATGTATTGCAGCGTAATCACTTAAGCCTGGTACAATTTGATGAATGCCATCAATGGCGCTTGGGGCCAACTTTTTTGTATCAATAAATTTTTTATCAGAAACAGCACTTGGCTTTACTGTTAATTGTTGCAAGGCTTTTTTTAATTCCGTAATGCCCTTGTTTTTTCGGGGATTAACGGCAATAATGGTTATGCCTAATTCTTTTTCAAGTCCTGCAATATCTATTTTGATGCCCTTACTTGATGCAATATCATTCATGGTGAGGGCCATCACTACCGGAATTTGCAAATCGATAATCTGACTGCAAAAAAGCAAATTTCGTTTAAGGTTACTGGCATCAGCAACTAATAATACAGCGTCAGTTGTTATCGATTCGTCTGTGCCCATGAGCACTTTGTAGGCTACCCACTCATCAGCTCTTCTAGGATACAAACTATAGGTGCCCGGAAGGTCAATTAATGTGGTGTTGGTAGCATCTGGTAACCGAAGGGTCCCCGTTTTTTTATCTACGGTTACGCCTGGAAAATTGCCAACTTGTTGGTTTAACCCCGTCAAAGCATTAAAAATGGAACTTTTTCCACTGTTGGGGTTACCCACTAAAGCAATATGGAGGTCTCTTTGACTCAAGTTTAATTAGATGGCTACAAAAGTACCCCCAAAGAGGGGAGGGTTGTTACGAGATTGGGAACAGAATCGCTTACTTTTGTACGTAATAAAGCAAGCAAAATGGGTAAAAATTGGTTTTGGGTCCTTTTATTGGTTCCCTTTTTAGGATTATCACAAAGTAAACGCAAAATTAGAATTGAGGCAGAAAAGCAAAAATTGGCACTCATTTCAAATTTAAAATCACATATTGGCTATTTGGCGAGTGATGAACTAGAAGGTAGAAGAACGGGAACAGCAGGTGCCGACGCAGCGATGGATTACTTGGTAAAACAATATGAGCGGATGGGAATTGGTGCCAAAGGATCAAGTGGGTATCTTCAAAAATTTGAAATCAACGAAGGTTTACAAATAGATCCAAGTACTCATTTTAAGGTGAACAATGTTCAATTAAAAATTGAAAAAGATTTTTTTCCATTAGCTACAAGTGCGTCAGTAAATATTTCAGGAAATCCTGCCATGGCATTACAAGAAAAAGGACAGCCTTGGTTTAAAGACCTGAAAGAAACCCTTGACGAAAATAAATCCAATCCTCACTTTGATATAGAAGCATGGATTAAAAAAGAAGTAACTACGGCTGCATCAAAAGGGTCAACTGCATTTATAATGTACAATACAGGAACTGTTGTTGATAATATTTTATTTAATAAAAATGATAAAACAGCGCCGTATTCTATTCCTGTCATTTACCTCACACAGGCAGGGCTGCAACATTTTACAGATCCTTCCGCTACTTTACAAGTTGAGATTTCAGTTCGTCTATCAGAAAAAAAACGTCCTGCAACCAATGTTGCAGCATTTATTAATAATGGTGCAGCAAATACAATTGTTATTGGGGCACATTATGATCACCTTGGTTTTAACGAAGATAAAAATGCATTAGATACTGGTCATGTGATTCATAATGGTGCAGATGATAATGCTAGTGGTACTGCGGCGCTACTTGAAATTGCCCGCTTGTTACAACAAAAATCACCCGTACATAATAATTATTTATTCCTTCATTTTTCTGGTGAAGAATTAGGCCTTTTAGGAAGTAAATATTGGATAGAAAATCCAACTATGTCTGGGTCTATTAATTATATGCTTAACATGGATATGGTAGGCAGGTATGATACTTCACACAAATTAACGGTGGGTGGATACGGCACTTCAACTAAATGGAGTAGCATTTGGAAGGCCATAAATACGCCACTTGTTATAAAATTTGATAGCACAGGTAGTGGCCCAAGTGATCACGCTAGTTTTTATAGAGCGGGTGTGCCGGTTCAATTTTTCTTTACAGGAAGCCACCCCGATTATCATAAAGCAAGTGATGATGCAGATAAAATAAATTACGAAGCCACTGCGCAAATTGTAACACTGGCCTATCAAATTATGGGTATTACAGATAGTTTACCCAAGCTTGATTTTATAAAAACAACAGAGCCTCAAATGGGCCGTAGCACTAAGTTTACAGTAAGTTTAGGGGTTATACCAGACTATGGTTATAGCGGTACCGGCATGCGCATAGATGGTGTGAGTCCAGGTAAGCTTGCAGAAAAATTAGGATTAAAAGCAGGTGACATTTTACTTCAATTAGGTGATTACAAATTTGTTGATGTAAACAGTTACATGCAAACACTGAGCAAGTTTAAAAAAGGAGATCAAACTGAGCTACGCATAAAACGCGGCACAGAAGAAATAAATATTCCTGTTACATTTTAAAGGAAGCAATCAATTACTAGTATGAAACTGAAACTCAATATTGACGAACTCAACGAAGATTTTTTTGATGACACGCGTTTGCTTGGTATTATTGCGCCAATCAAAAGTCATCAATTTTGTTTGCAATTGAACAATCAATTAGGGCATCAGTTTAGACTTAATCCGGCCATCGAAATTCATCTCAAAAAAAAGGATCGCAGTTATTATTTTAGTATTTACGAATCCAAAGAACCCAATAGTTTTTTAGTACACTATTTATACCACAACCATTGTGATGGCGAATACCTGTTGCCTGAATTTAGACACATGGATTTTTTATGGCTCACAAAAGGTGATTTTGTGGACGATGAAAAATGCAACTGGATCAAGCAAACCGTAAAAGCATTAAACGGTGTTCAAATGGTGGCAGAGCTTACCAATGAGCAAATAAAAAATAAAGGAAATATGGTTTTTTAGCGTTTGATTTTAACGCTTAGTTTTTTACCACCACTACTTTTTCACCTACTGCTTCTAATACACCAATGGGCTCTATAAAATCAGCAAGCCCATGCTTAGTAAATAGATCTTTAATGAGGTCTACTGCCGTAGGATCTACTGCAACAAGTAAGCCTCCATTGGTTTGTGGATCCGGTAACATGCTAAATGCTTCCATGACATTTACGCCTGGATCAAAACTTGTTTTAGTGCTGTAACTATTCCAGTTTCGATACGTAGCATCTGGCACCATGCGCTGCGCTAAATATTTTTTAGCAGCTTCAATCATTTTTATTTTCGAATAAAAAATATGCGCAGAAAGTTCACTGCCTTCGGCCATTTCTATCAGGTGGCCAAGTAGTCCAAACCCAGTGATATCAGTAAGTGCGTGCACTTCCGGTATGCCGCCCAGTATTTCACCCACTTTATTAAGTGTTGTTAACTGATGTATAAATGGTCCAAGATCTTGAGGCTCTAGTGCGTCTCTTTTTTGCGCGGTTGCTAGGATACCCACACCAATAGCTTTTGTAACAAAAAGTACATCACCCTGTTTTGCAGTATTGTTTTTTTTGAGATTTGCAATGGGTGTAATACCTGTAACGGCTAATCCAAAAATAGGTTCGGTACTATCAATACTATGACCACCCGCAAGTGGAATGCCTGCTTCTGCACAAATGCTTCGAGCGCCCTCTAACACTTCTGCTGCAAGGGCTGCAGGTAATGTATTAACGGGCCAGCCCAGTATTGCAATAGCCATGAGTGGCTTGCCGCCCATGGCATACACGTCACTAATAGCATTGGCACTCGCAATTTTTCCAAAGGCTACCGCATCATCTACAATGGGTGTAAAAAAATCGGTGGTACTAATAATGGCTTGACCGTTTCCCATATCATAAGCAGCCGCGTCATCTTTACTTCCGTAACCCACCAGTAAATTTTTATGTTCAATTTTTGGAAGGGAAGAAGCTAAAATAGTTTCTAATACCGCTGGTGCAATTTTACATCCGCATCCTGCGCCATGAGAAAACTGTGTCAATTTTATAGTTGAAACCATCTTATTTGTTTTATTTTATGATAACCACTTTACGGCGCCAAGTGCAACAGTTTCTTTGGTACCGTTTTCGTTTTCAATTTCTAAATATCCATTTGATAAAACCTTGCAAATAGTAACTGTTTTTATTACTTCGTTTACGGCTACTGTTACAAGTTCTCCTTTTTTATAAAGTGCATTGTTGTAAAGCGTAATTAGTGCATCAGGCCCCTGGGTTAACAGTATATCTAATGCGTCTTCAATACAACCGCATAACTGAACTGCAAGATCTTTAACTGCATGGGTTTTGCCCGTTATTTGTTTGAGTGAAACGGCTTTGTTTAATTCGGTTCCAAAACTTGTTTGGTTGATATTAACCCCCATACCTGCAATGCTCCACTGCCAGATAGGTCCCCTAAAGCTATTTTCAATTAAAATACCTGCTGCCTTTCTGTCACGCCAGTAAATATCATTGGGCCACTTAATGCGCGTTTCGTCACCAGCATATGTAATAAAAAAGTTAAAACATCCAACCGCTACAAGCATGCTAACAATGGATGGCTCCAGCTCTGAACCATCAAAAACAAGCTTTTTTGGGTCCAAAACCACCGATAATAGTATGTTTTGACCGCTTTCGGCCTCCCAAACCTTGCCCATTTGCCCCTTTCCTGCCCATTGTTTTTGGGCTAGAAAAGCAGCGCCGTGCCCAGCCAAGTTTGTCTTAACTTGGTTCATGGCATAGATGTTGGTACTATCTACTTCAGTTAATTCTGTAAATGGTAAACCGATGGGTGTATTTAAGCCTGCTGAAGCCAAAGAATTAGTATTTTTGACGAAGTTACAAGAGCTACGTCTAAATCAAATTATTAATCACTAAATAACTGTATTGTTGGAACCCCTTTCTGTATTAAAAAATCGACCAAAAAGTACGATTACCCGATTAACCAAGAGCTCTAAAATTCTCAAGACCATCATTAATGCCATTTTAGATAAAAAAGGTGAGCATGTTGTAAGTTTAGATTTACGCAAAATTGAAGAAGCTGCTGCCGACTTTTTTATTGTATGCCAAGCATCCAGTACCACACAAGTGCGTGCTATTGCTGATCATATCGAAGATGAGGTAAAACAGGCCTGCGGCGAAAATCCATACAAACACGAAGGACGTAAAGCATTGCAATGGGTGATCATTGATTATGTGAATGTAGTAGTGCACGTGATGCATCCTGAGGCAAGAGAATTTTATAAATTAGAAGAAATGTGGAGTGATGCTGTATCACAAATCCACGAATAATAGAAAGTATATGTCAGAAGAGAAGCAACCAAAATTTAATTTTCAGGAGAAAGGAAAAGGCGGCAAGAAAGGTCCTAAGTTCAATATCTATTGGATTTATGGCGTTGTGATTGTTGGTTTATTAGTTTCTCAAATCATGAACTTTTCGCCGGAGTTAAAAAAGACAACGGAGCAGGAGTTCAAACAACAAATGCTATTAGCAGGCGATGTAACCAAACTTGATTTTGTAAAAAACAAAGATGAAGTGCAGGTGTACATTAACGGCGATAGTCTTAAAAAAGAATTCTACGTTAAAAAATTTGGCGTGGTGTTGCCTAAAGAAAAAGTAAAGGGCGCACCTTTATTTGTTTTCGAAGTGTTGGATTGGAAATCTTTTGATGAGAATCTTCAAAAATTTACAGAGCAACATCAGTTACCAGAAGTAAAAAGAGATATTGTAAAAGCTGCAGATTGGATGGGCGGCGTACTTCAATCCATTTTTACGCTTGTAATTATTGTAGTGGTTTGGTTACTACTTATGCGTAAAATGGGCGGCGGTGCTGGTGGTCCAGGCGGTGGCGCTGGTGGTATTTTTAATATTGGAAAATCAAAAGCTACTTTATTTGATAAAGGGGCTAAAGTAAATATCAATTTTGGAGACGTTGCTGGACTAGACGAAGCAAAAGTAGAAGTGATGGAGATTGTTGACTTCTTAAAGAATCCAAAAAAATACACAGCACTTGGCGGTAAAATTCCAAAAGGAGCTCTACTTGTAGGCCCTCCGGGTACTGGTAAAACCTTACTTGCAAAAGCAATGGCTGGTGAAGCGCAGGTTCCTTTCTTTAGTTTAAGTGGATCTGATTTTGTTGAAATGTTTGTGGGTGTGGGTGCAAGTCGTGTGCGTGATTTATTCAAACAAGCAAGAGAAAAAGCGCCTTGTATAATTTTTATTGATGAAATTGATGCGATAGGAAGAGCGCGTGGTAAAAATGCTATGATGAGTAACGATGAGCGTGAAAATACTTTAAACCAACTACTTGTTGAAATGGATGGTTTTGGTGGCGACACGGGCATTATTATTTTGGCTGCTACCAACCGCCCTGACGTATTAGATAGCGCCCTATTAAGACCAGGACGTTTTGATCGTCAAATTTCAATTGACAAACCAGATGTAAAAGGAAGAGAAGAAATATTTAAAGTGCACCTTGAGCCTATTAAAATTTCTGAAGCACTTGATTTACATAAACTAGCAGAACAAACACCTGGATTTGCAGGTGCTGATATCGCAAACGTTTGTAACGAAGCTGCATTAATTGCTGCTAGAAAAGGAAAAGAGTCGGTAGAAATGATTGACTTCCAAGATGCCATTGACCGTGTTATTGGTGGTCTTGAAAAGAAAAATAAAATTATAGCACCGCACGAAAAATCTATTATTGCATACCACGAAGCAGGTCACGCCGTTTGTGGTTGGTTTTTAGAACATGCGTATCCGCTTTTAAAAGTAACGATTGTGCCTCGTGGTACGGCAGCACTTGGATATGCACAGTACACACCAACCGAGCAGTACCTCTACAATACCGATCAGTTAATGGATCAAATTTGTATGACACTTGGCGGTAGAGCTGCAGAAGAAATATTCTTTGGGAAAATTTCTACAGGTGCATCCAACGACTTACAACAAATTACACGTATTGCATACAGTATGGTTACTGCATACGGTATGAATAGCAAAGTAGGTAACGTAAGCTACTATGATCCTTCGCAAGAAAATACGTTTACCAAACCATACAGCGAAGAAACCGGAAAAATTATAGATCATGAAGTGCGCGGCATTATTGAAGAAGCATACCAGCGCACACTTCAATTACTTCGTGATAAAAAAGAAGCCGTTGAAATTTTAGCAAAAGAATTACTTGCAAAAGAAGTGTTGCATAAATCTGATGTTGAAGTATTAATTGGTAAAAGACCTTTCGAAGAAAAAAAGGTAGTAGAAGTAGAAGTTGTGCCAGAAGTTGCAATTGAACAAACTGCACCAGAAGCTGCTGCACCTGAAGCGCCAGCTGCGTCAGACAATCAAACATCAACAGAAGAATCTATTTAATAGTAGAAGGATGGCTAAAAGCGCAAGAGAAAATATTTTACAAAAGATAAAACAGGCACTGGCGAAGCCAGTGCCTGTGCCATTTTCGGCGGTTGATTCGGTTTCAACAACATACCCAACCACCAAAGAAGACCTTTCGGTATTGTTTGCCGAAAACTTTTCTGGCTTACAAGGCAAGTTTGCATTTTGTGCTAGTGAAAAAGAACTCGCCTCGCAGTTAAGTATGCTTTTTATTCAGCGCAATTGGAAGCAAACCTATTGCCGCGAAAATGCATTAATTGAAATGCTAACCACAGCAGGCTTTGGTGGCATGCAATCTGAAGATTTAGAATATTGTGATGCAGCTATTACAAGTTGCGATCATTTAATTGCCAGAACCGGAAGTATGATACTTTCTGCTGGACAAGAGAGTGGTAGAACTGTGAGTGTGTATGCGCCTATTCATATTTGTATCGCTTACACCGATCAAGTGGTGTATGATATTGCAGATGGTTTAAAAGCTGTGACCAAACATTATGGCAATCAGTTGCCTTCATTAATTACGCTTGCGAGTGGTCCTAGTAGAACTGCGGATATTGAAAAAACACTCGTAGTAGGCGTGCATGGTCCCAAAGAAGTGTACTGTTTTTTAGTAGACAGAAATAAATAATGCACATGACAGCTACTATTCATGCATCTTCTAGCCGTAAAATTTATTTGCTCTCCGATTTTCATTTGGGGGCACCTAATTATAGTGATAGTTTGGAGCGTGAAAAAAAAGTAGTTGCCTTTTTACAATCTATAGAGGATAGCGCAGCAGCTGTTTTTATTGTAGGAGATATTTTTGATTTTTGGTTTGAGTACGATCATGTCGTGCCCAAAGGTTTTGTACGCTTACTTGGGCAAATCGCTAAACTCACCGATAAAGGGATTCCGGTACATGTGTTTACTGGCAATCATGACTTATGGATGCGTGGTTATTTTGAAAATGAACTAGGCTGTAAAGTATACCATGCGCCACAAGAATTTAAGTTTAACAGTAAAGACTGCTATATCGCGCATGGCGATGGTTTAGGTCCTGGCGACGCTGGATATAAGTTTATCAAAAAAATATTTACCAATCCTTTTTGTAAATGGTTGTTTAAGTGGATGCATCCAGATGCGGGTATTGCACTTGCCAATTATTTTAGCCGTAAAAGCAGGGCCAAAACGGGTAATGCAGATGCACAGTTTTTAGGTGAAGAAAACGAATGGCTTATTTGTTACAGCAAAGAAATTTTACAAAAAAAGCATTACGATTATTTGATTTTTGGTCACCGACATTTTCCACTTGATTTAACGATTGGAAACAGTCATTATATTAATTTAGGCGATTGGATTCATAATTTCACATACGCTAGTTTTGATGGCGAAAAAATGGAAATTGATATATGGAGCTAAAAATATTAGATAATACGGTGCAGGCTTATCTTATAGTTATAGGCACCATACTTATTACATTGATTTTTAAAAAACTTATTTCTAAATTTTTAGCGAGTAAGCTTTTTAAACTAATCACCAATAGTAAGCACAATTT
>JAGNTI010000043.1:0-8240 GCA_017987615.1 Sediminibacterium sp.
CAGTGCCTTTTTTAATAGGTGATTTTGTAGCTGTTGCAACTTTAATGGTGTCTTTAAGTACGCTCTTTTTAATGCTGGAGTCTACTGGCACGGGCCTAACGTTTGGAATCTTTTTTGTTTTAAGTAAGTCTATAACGCGACCCGAAAACAAAGTATCTGCGGTAATAAAAATACTATCAGCGCCTTGTTTAATAATAAGGAGTGGTATTTGCGTAGCCATAATGGTACTCCTCTTATTATTGGTTTTGATATTGTTGGCAATCATATCAAAACCTTGTTCTTTGTCTTTACTTCTATACACAGCGTTGCCTCTAAACTCACTGAGTCCATTAAGGCTGTCTATGGCAATTTCGTCGGCAGTAATACTAAATGTAGAATCCTCTATAATAGAGCGCTTGTAGAGGTTGGCAATTTTCTTTTTGATATCATAAAAGCCTTCACGCGTTTTAATGGTAAGGCCTTTTTTATCTTTAATAACGGTAGGGCTTATAAAGGTAGAAACCTCCGTACTTGTATTGTATTGAAGGCTATCCGTTTTTATGGTGCCATCCGGTTGTACGAGTAATACATTTTTGTAGAAGTAAATGTCTTTGGTGTCCCCATAGTAATTTCCTTCGGTACTGGTAAGGGTTGTTTTTTTATTGACCACTTTGCCCCCGTATAAGTATGTGCCTAGTTTTAGATTTACATCATAGGTTAGGTTTTCGGTAGTGAGGGTACTTTTTTTATCTGTTAACCTTACTTTTTTGGTAAGCAACGCTTTTTTATCGATACCCATATACCTTAAATACTGCGCATAAATATGTACACTATCTGAATCATTGATATGAACATTGCCAAATGATTCAAGTGTATTAGCAACCGGGTTAATGATGGCGCTATCTGCGTAAAATAGAGTTTTACCTTGTCTTACTTTAACATGACCCGCATAGGAAACCAGTTGATTAGAATCCGTTTTTTGTAGGTACTGTTTATCGGCTGCTAAAATGTATAAAAAGTTTTCTTGCGTAATAACCTTGGACTTAATCGTGTCTTTTTGATTATTTATTTCTTTAGGCTTGCCGGGTTGGGCATGCGTGGCAATGGCAAGCAGCACAAGGCAAATGGAAAAGTATCGTTTAAGCACGGCAGCCATTATTGTTTGTTGGAACTAGCAGTGTCTACAATAGGTGCTAGCAGTGGACCGCTTTTTTCTTTTTTCCCAAAAACAGAAAACTGAACATATCTTTTTGGATGCACACGTAGGTCATCAATTAAAATATTTGCGCTCTTTAAACTATTGTTTAAATTATTGTAGAGTGTTTTATCGTTGATGAGTTTTCCTAAGCTGCCTTCGTCGCTGGCTGCTTTTTTAACCAGCACATTTAAATTATCGATAGCAGTTTTTAAATTGCCAATCGTACCTGAAATATCGGCACTGGCTAATTTATTGGTTGTTTTTTCTAGGTTGGATAGGGTAGCAGCTACTTCTTTGTTATGGTCCGCTAGGTTTTTGGTAACGCTATTGATGTTATTTACAGAGCTACTGATAGCGCCAGATTGTTTATCTAGCATTTGCTCAATAGAAGCTGCCGATACAATTAAGCTAGCCGTTGTTGTATTGATATTGGCAATGGCTTCTTGTAAATTATTTTTTGTATTAGGGTCAAATATGCGGTTGATATTTTTTAAAACACTGTCAAGTGATTGTACCGTAACTTTTATTTGATCTGTTACTGGTTCTAGTTTATTCATGGCCTCGTCAAAAAGTCCAATAGAGCTCCTTGTAGCAATGGTGTCTTGGGGTTTTAAAAAATTAGTATTGCTACCAAGTTTAATAACAATGCTGGGTGTACCTAGTGGATTGTCTTTTATACTTGCCACCGAGTTTGCAGGAATTTTATAATCTTCATTTAACTTAATAGTTACCAGTATCGAATGCAAATTAAAGTCAGTGTTCTCGATATCAATAACGCTTCCTACCTGGAAGCCGTTTACATAAACAGGGTTGGATACCATCAGTCCCTTGGTATCGGCGTATTTGGCAAAAATGTAGTTACCCGTTTTGAATAATGTTTTACCCTTTAAAAAATTAAAGCCTAAAATGAGTACCGTAATAGAGATAGCGGTAAGGGCTCCAACTTTTGATTCGTTCGAAATCTTCATGTCACAAAATTAAGGTTTATTGACCGCCTACGCCTATCTGATTCTCTAAGGATTTTTTATAAATACGAACCGATTTAGTAATCACATCACATATTTCTAATTGGCCTTGCTCACTATTGAGGTAATCTTCTTCGTCGGGGTTAGAGATAAAGCCAGTTTCTACAAGTACAGCTGGCATACTTACCGCTTGTAATACCCAAATGCCTTTTTTACGTTGTTGGGCCTGTCTACTGATACGTCCCACTTTTTGAAATTCTTCTTCAATTGTAAGCGCTAGTTTAGCGCTACGCTGAAAATATTGCTGTGCCATTATACTTGCAAGCATTTGTTTGGTAGGATCGTTGGCATCTGTTTGTTTGCGGGCTTCCAATATTTTTAAAGAAACGCTATCCAGATATTCATCCACACTTTCTCCAGCAGCAGCAACGCGTTCATCCGTTTTGTCAACACCAAAAATAAAAGTTTCGGTACCTATAGCAGTACTTGGTAAACGCGTTACTTTATACTGAGGTACTTGTTTTTTTACTTTCTTCCCTTTTTTTCCTTTTACCGTTATTGTTTTGTAGCCTACCACTTCTTTCACAGTTCTTGATCCCGCCGAGTTTACGTGGATACAAATAAACAAATCACCTTTTAAGCGGTTGGCGATATCGGCCTTTTCAATTACAGAGTTAAAAACGTCTGTTTTACGGGTCATTAATATTTCAACATCTGGAAGGGCTTGTTTTAATTGAACCTCTAATTTTAAAGCTACAGCCAGTGAAATGTCTTTTTCGGTAGAATACCTGCCTCTAGCTCCAATATCTGCACCGCCGTGCCCAGCATCAATAATGATTCTTTTAAGGGCTTGTTTTTGAATGGGTGCCGGTGTTTTGCTGGTTGTTGGATGGGGTACAGCAAATACCTGAAAACTCAAAAAAATGGAACCTATAAGGGCAGCTATTCGTATAATCTTCATATCAATTCGTTAAAGGATTTTAGATATAAGTCATTTTACACCTTTCATACACTATTTTTGCCTAGTGAATAGAAGCAAACGACGTAAAAATAACGTAAAAACGGCACCTACTATTGTTGTGGGCATAGTTTTGCTTTTATTAACATTTCAGTGGGAATCTAGGGCCTTTTTAAGCCAAAATGCCCCTTTATTTATAGATACGCTAGTAAAAAAGGCCGATACCCTTGCAAAAAAGCAAGATTCTCTAGTTAAATCCATTGATACCCTCAAATTATCAAAAGATTCTATCGATGCCCCCATCGATTATAACGCCTCCGATTCTGGTATCTTAATAGTGGATACCAGGGAGTTTTTACTCTACGGAAAAGCAAAAACCAATTATCAGGATCTAAAAATTGAGGCTGCTACCATCAGGTACAACCAGCAGTCTAAAATGGTAAAGGCATACGGAAGTACCGATTCTACAGGTAAATTAGATAGCAAGCCCGTTTTTATACAAGGGGAAATGAAATCAATTAGTGATACCATTTCTTTTAATATGGAATCGGGTAAGGGTTTAACAAAAAACACGTTTTTTCAGGAAGGGGAAATTTTTGTGAACGCCCTGTCATTAAAAAAGATGAGCGATAGTGTTGTGTATGCTAAAAAAGCTCGTTTTACCACTTGTAATTTAGACACGCCCCATTTTGCCTTTAGAACCGGCCGGATGAAAATCATCAATAACAAATTGGGTATTTCTGGCCCTACTTTTCCGGAGTTTGAAGGTGTGCCCATGCCCATTGGTATTCCGTTTGGTATATTCCCTTTAAATAGAGGTCGTCATTCTGGTATACTTGCTCCAGCATTTACCGCTTCCGAAGATTTTGGGTTAGGCCTCGAAGGACTTGGTTATTATAAAGTCATTAACGACTATCTCGATTTTACTACTAGGGCCAATATATATTCATATGGAGGCTGGAATGTAAACCTGAATTCAAAATACATCAAGCGCTATGCGTTTACGGGTGGTTTTAACCTTACCCTTCAAAATACAAAGACTTTAAATAGATTTGGTGGTACTGGTGATGAGTTTAACCAGAATAAGTCTTTCATGCTTAACTGGAGCCATAGTAGAGATAATAGAGCAAGACCTGGTACCAGTTTTTCTGCCAATGTAAATTTTGGTAGCTCTAGGTTTAATAGATTGCTACTCAATAATCCCATGCAAAACTTTCAGAACCAGTTAAGTTCTTCTATTAGTTACTCTAAAGATTGGAGAGGAAAATACAATTTATCTGTAAACGCCAACCACAACCAAAACAATAATTTACGCCTCGTAAATTTGCAACTTCCTACCGTCAATTTTAACGTAGTAACACTTTATCCTTTTCAATCTAAAGAGCAAATTGGCGCGGGTAAATGGTACGAAAAAATTGGTATAGGCTATAGTGGTAATGTACAAAATCAATTGTCTTTTTACGACACCGCATTTAATTTTAAAAGGCTACTAGATACAGCGCAGTGGGGAGCCGTTCATAACATTCCAATATCGATGTCGCTACCGGCACTTGGACCTGTAACCATTAGCCCTAGTATCTCTTACGAAGAGCGCTGGTATGGACAACGATTTATTAGAAGCTGGAATTCAGTAAATAAAAAAGTAGATACCGTTAAATATAGAGGGCTTAATACCGCGCGTCAAATGAGTTTTGGTATTAGTGCTGCTACCCGAATTTTTGGTACCTACACCTTTGGTAAAAACAGCAATATTAAAGGGATACGTCACGAAATTAGACCTACAATTTCTATGAACTATCAGCCCGATATGGCTGCTGCGTACCATTACACAACACAAATTGATACCACAGGTCGTACCTACCGTTTTTCACAATATGAAGGCGGAATTATTGGTTCCTTTTCGGAAGGTAGATTTGGGGGTATTGGGTTTGGCGTAGATAATTTATTGGAAATGAAAGTGCGTGACAAGTCCGACTCTACCGCTAAAGACAAAAAAGTAAAACTGATAGAAGGTTTTGGTTTTTCTTCATCTTATAATATGCTCGCAGATAGTTTTAAACTTGGAAACTTTAATTTGTATGCGCGTAGTACACTATTTGAAAAAGTAAATATCAATGCAAGCGCTACACTCGATCCGTACAATGTAGATAGCCTCGGGTACCGTTTAAAAACATACGCCTTTGATCCAAAAGCGTTAAAATTTGGTCGTATTACCAGTGGTAGCATTGCTATTTCTACTTCATTTTCAAGTAAGTCAAAAGATGGTAAAACAGAAAAAGATAGAGAGATACCAATCGATCCTTTTTTAACGCCGGACGAGCAACAACGTCAATTGCAATTTGCAAAATCCAATCCTGCCGAGTTTACAGATTTTAATATTCCTTGGACATTGTCTTTCTCTTATTCGTTATCGTTTAGTAAACAAATCAAGCCCGATTATAGTGGATTTGAAACAAGAACTTTTTCAAGTTTAAACTTTAATGGTGATTTTAGTTTGAGTGAAAAATGGAAAGTAGGTGGCAGCGGTTACTACGATGTATCAATGGGAGGGCTCCAACAATTTAGTATGTTTATTTCTAGAGAAATGCACTGCTGGCAGATGTCCATTAATGTAATGCCAGTTGGTATATTTAGGTCTTTTAATATTACCGTAAATCCTAAATCTGGGATCTTAAGAGATTTAAAAATTAATAGAAGTAGGGTATTCTCAAATTCTACCTTCTAATAATTTTTGATTATTGGCGTAATAGTTCCACATTAGTTCAAACACTTCTTCCTTTACTTCCTTACTTGTTTTTCCTTCAACGGATACTGGTGGTAAAAAATGCATTTCAATTTTTCCGGGCATTAAACAAAAGCTAGGGTTAGGAGGAAGTATATTTTTTGAATTAAATATAATAGTAGGTATGATACGTTTTTGTGTATCAACGGCTAATCTAAATGCACCATCGTAAAAACTTTTGAGGGGGTCACCCGTTCTGTTGCGCGTGCCTTCTGGATAAATAAGCATGTCTAGGCCAACGGCTAAAATACTTTTCATCTCTTCATAACTTTTTCTTCTGCTTTGGTCACTTCTACGGTCTACGAGTACGCTACCAAACTTATACACCCATCCAAAAATGGGTACTTTAGAAAAACTAACTTTAGCGATAGTTTTGTTAGCTCTTGGCATAAAGGGTGTACTTACCGGAACATCCATTAATGAATTGTGGTTACATACTACCACATAGTTTTCGCCTTTTACAAAATGATGGGCGCCCTTAATTTTGATGCGGCATCCTATAAAAAATAAAAAAAATCGCATCCAAACTTGGGTCACTTTTCTGTGCAGAATAGCAACATGTGGTTCAGATAAAAAAAAGCAGGGCAGTAAAAAAAAGACAGCTACAAGCATAGAGCTTGCAAAAATAATGATGGCCCATACTGCTAAAATTCTTCCAGAAATAAAATGTATTGTTGATATTTTTTTTATGGGTTCACTCATGATTTTAATTTAAATATGCCAGTCTATTACTTGAAGTCCTTGCTTTGCAAGTAATTCATTTGTTTTACTAAAATGTTTAGATCCAAAAAAACCTTTGTCTGCACTAAAAGGGGAAGGGTGCGCTGCTTTTAAAACAAAATGTTTGGTTTCATCAATTAACACTTGTTTTTGTTCCGCGAATTTACCCCACAATAAAAATACAATCCCTTTTTTTTCGTCTGATATTTTTCTGATAACGGCGTCTGTAAAATGCATCCAACCAATTTTTGCATGACTAGCGGGTTCATTTTCACGAACGGTAAGTACTGCATTCAATAAAAGTACGCCTTGTTTAGCCCATGGGGTTAGGTCTCCATTTGTAGGTATGGGGAGTCCAATATCTGATTTTAATTCTTTAAAAATATTAACGAGTGAGGGCGGTGGTTTAACACCCTTTGGTACCGAAAAACTGAGGCCCATGGCCTGACCGCTGCCGTGGTAGGGGTCTTGACCTAATATAACTACCTTAACATCGTTAAACGGTGTTTGATTGAATGCATTAAAAATAGCATTGCCTGCAGGAAAAATGTTTGCCCCTGTAGCAAGTTCTGTTTTTATATGCGCTGCTGTTTGTAAAAAGTACGTTGATTTAAAAACATTACTCAACACTTCTTTCCAAGACGCTTCAATTTTTACTTCCATAATCATTTAGTATAAAATACTAACACTGCCTGCAAATGCTTGATGCTTGCCTGATAATTTAATAACGTAATAATAAACCCCTAAAGGTAAAGTGGTTTGATTTTTTGATTTGCCATCCCAGTTTTTTCCATACCCGTTTGAGGTAAATACTTGTTGTCCCGTTCTGTTAAATACACTTACAGTACAATTCGGATAATAATCTAGTAATGGTATGCTCCAGGTATCATTGACGCCATCATTATTTGGTGTAAATGCATTGGGTGGAATAACGTCTGCGTCATTCACAACAGCGTTAATGGTTTGCATCATGGCGCATCCAATAGGGGTGGTTGCTTTTATAAAATATTTTCCAGTAGCTACAATTCTTTTAGGTTGCAGTAAAGGAGCCGTGCACAAAGAATCTTGCCAATAACTGTACACCCAATTACTGGATGCTGGTGGGATAACAGTAAGGTCGATGGTGACTGGTATTTTTACAGGGGCAGGTTGTGTTACAGAATAATTTGGATAATCATTAATGGTAACACTCGCTTTTCTTATAACACTACATCCGGCAGGTGCGGTAAATTTGATAAAATAATTGGTGCTGCTTGTAAAGCGGTGATTGTTACTTAAGCTTTGTGTAGCTGTGCTATCTAAAAAGTAACTAATGCTTGCACTAGCGTCACTTCCTTTGGTGGGACTAATGCTGTCAAGTGGTATGCTACCGCAGGCCATGTAATTGGTAACCGATGTATTAGGAGGCGCACTAATGCTGGTGTTAATGGGTGCTATACTACTGCATCCAAAAGGGCTTGTGCCTAAAACAAAATAGTTGCCTGTTTGTGCAATTTTTGTTGGATTGGATAACGGTGTTTTTGCAAGTGCATCTTGCCAATAAGAATATTTTAAATTAGGGTCATTGCCACTTGTATAACTAGTGTCCATTAAATTAATGGTTTCTGGAATACAAGCAGCAGCAGGTTGTTTTATACT